>JAFGNV010000089.1 GCA_016926805.1 Anaerolineae bacterium | reverse complement strand
TGGTAATCTTCCATGTCATATTGGTCCCCCATTTGGGTTTCCGGGTTGTTGTGGTCCAAATCGTGAGAGGGGTAGATATACAGCCTGTCCGCAAAAACGTGCGCGGAAGGATCGGCGGTATAGAGGTGGGTTATTAACGGTTTGTTCATTATTTCTACCTCGGTGGTTGCCGTGACAGTTTGGGTAGGCGCGCCGGTTGATGATGTTTCGTCCCTGGCCTGAGTACAGGCGCATACTACCAGTGCGGCAAAAAAAACTGCCATAAAACCGATTAATCCTGAAGATTTTATCCGCTGCCACATAAAGATTACCCCTCCGGGATACCAACACCCACCGCATAGAGCAGGTCGTAACGTTGCACCGCAAAGCCAAGTTTTTCCCCCACCCGGATGCTGGCCGTATTATCCGGCGAGGTGCTCCAGCAGGGCCGGTGTCCTCTAGTTTGAGTATCGCCGCAGAGCGTATGGGCGCAAGCCGTGCTCAAACCTAAGCCGCGAAATTCTGGCTCAGTCACAACCCCAATATCCTCATACGTCTCCCCCACAAAAAAGGAGCAGGCCACCGACGCCAGTTGACCTTTTACAAACGCGCCCCAGGCAAAACCACTAGAGGCCAGGCCAGACATTCCTCCCCACGTCTTGCCAATCCAATCTACGGCGGGGCTGAGACCCCAGAGGTGATAGGCGTCGGACGATTCTAACCGGCGAATTGGATAAGCGTCCGACGCGACCAGACTTGGCGAAGACCGCTGTTCAAAAATGACTCGCGGCCACTCTCTCACTTCTGGAAAGGCAGCCCTGAGCAGGGGTACAAAATCTTTAGAGGTTTCCACAAAACCGGTGATATGAGAACGCAGGTCTGCGGCAGATAGGGTGCCAAGCTCTCCCCGGAGGGTGTAATTGCCGGCATTATTCACCAGCACGGCTTGGGGATGAGGCCAGCGATCCACAAAGCAAGCTCCATGCCCGGTTTGGATTACGTGTGGCCCGATCAAGGGTCCTGGCTGTTCGGGGCGGAACCAGTTTTTGAGAGTGGCGGTTTGTTCTGGCGTTAAAAGAATCATGTTCAGTTAAACCGTTATACCGCCAGGAGGGGCGGCAATTCCGCGGCCCAGGCGTGGATGGCGGCCCAATTCCGGTGGTCGCCTTCCGTCCAAACGCCAAAGATAACACTCAAGCGAAATTTCAGTCTATCGCCAAACGACGGTACTTTGCTGATGTCCAGCACTCCGGCAAAGAGGCCCTCGCTCACCGGTCTGACCAGGGCGCGCACCGGTTGCAGGAAACTCGCCACGTGCTCGCGGTATTTGGCGGCGCCGGGCATGGCCAGGGTCATACACACCAAAAAAGCGGCAAAGGGCTTCTGAGCCAGGGCGGCCTGATGAGTGTGCATAAATTGCATGGCCTCCGGCAGCCACTGACCCCCCTGGATGGCGCTGCCGGCCACCACCGCCCGGTAGGGGGTAAGGTCCTTTATCTCTGACATGGGGCGCACCTCCACCGATGCGCCGCTTTCGGCCAGGGTCTGGCCGATGGCCTCGGCCACGCCAGCGGTTGAGCCGGTGCGGCTGGCATAGGCCACCAGAATTTTATTTGGCATTGTGGTTTCTCCTTCCTGTCCAAATGGCAAAAATTTCTCAGCCCAGTATAGCGCATTTCCCCGCCAAAGTCGAGAGGCCATCAAGATCACGCTTTAAATTTTGCGCTCCTTTGCCCCTGCATTACAATAATTGGGTGAATTCTATCGTCCCAAACCGGCGCAGTTTTCTGACAACTCACCTCATATCTCTTACCCTCCATCTTACTATTCTCCTGTTTCTCCTCCTATCCCTGACCGCGTGTGAGTTGATTCAACCGGCCGCTTCACCGGCCAGCCCACTGCCTACCCCCACCCTGCCGCCGCTGGCTCTGGCCGTGGACGTGCGCGACGACGCCATTATCGTGCCTATTCCCGCCGACCCGCCCAGTTTTAACGCTTACCTCAACAACACCGGTTACGAAGCCCTCATCGGCGAGCTGGTTTACGGCAGCCTGGCCGAGATTGGGCCAGATGGTAACTACTATCCTGAACTTGCCGCCAAACTGCCTACCCTGGCTAACGGCGGCCTCGGCGAGGAAGGTCGCACCGTCACCTGGCAGCTCCGTCCCGGCCTGCACTGGAGCGACGGCGAACCCTTTACGTCCGGCGATGTTCGCTTTACCTGGCAAGCTCTCCGCGATAGCGGCATCTGGGCGCCCGGTTTCGACTTGATTGACAACATTGAGGCCCCCGACCCCCTGACCGCCATCATCCACTACCGCGAGTTTTACCCCAATTACCTCATCCAATTCGGTGGCCAGGGCACCGGTGTGCTGCCTGCCCATCACTGCGGCGACCCCGCCAAGATGCTCTTTTGGGACTGCAACTTCGAGCCGGTCAGCACCGGCCCCTTTGTGCTGGCGCAATGGATTCCCGGCGTACGCCTGATCTTTGAGCCGAATCCCAACTACTTTATCCCTGAGCGGCCGCTGGCCTCGCAACTGGTCTTTGAGATTGAACCCGACCCCGACCTGCGACAGCGCCAACTGGAACGGGGTAACGTTTACCTTGACCTCTGGCCGGACGACCCGGTCTTGAGCCGGATGGAACAAAGCGGCAACATCATCATCTTTTACACCAACCCGGCCCGTTACGTGCTGCGGCTGGTGCCCAATCTCAGCGCCCCCGGTAGCGCCGACCCCGACATCCCCCATCCAGCCCTCGCCGACGTGCGGGTGCGGCAAGCCATCCGCTACGCCATCGACACAGGTCGGCTCAACGAAGAAGCGTTCAACAACCGGGGCCGGCCCGTTTCTACCGAGTTATTTCAATTTGATTGCAACCTGACCCCTTACCCGTACAATTCCGGCCTGGCGGCGGCCCTGCTCGATGAAGCCGGTTGGGTTCTGAAGCCCGACGAAAACGTCCGCCGCTGCCAGGGCTGCGGCACGGCTGAAGAGGGCGCGCCCCTGGTGCTAACCAGTTATATCTATGCCGAGTTTGGCAACGACCTTGATACAGCCCACCGCCTGATCAAGGGTATGTTGGCCGAGGTTGGCATCGAATTGCAGCGCCAGGTGGTTGAAGGCGGCCAGCTCTGGGATACCTGGGCCAATAACGGCCTCGAGTTGCGCGGCAATTTTGACCTGGATTTGTGGGACGACGGCTACTACGGCGTTGACCCCACCCTTTACTTGTCGGACTACTTCGATCCCCGCGCCATTCCCACCCGTGATAACCCCGTAGCCGGTCTCAACGTCAGTCGTTATCGCAACCTGGACCTGATTGATATTTTTGACGCCCTGCACACCCCGTTGCCCGACAATCGTCGCCGGGTCTTACTGTGCGAGTTAGCCACCGTTCTCTACCACGACTTGCCACACATCCCCCTGTTGGCCCTGCCCGATGTGTACGCCATCAACCCCGCCTTGCAGGGCGTCTCGCCGCACATCTACGATACTGTCACCTGGAACGCCGGGGATTGGTATTTGGCCCCTTCCCCGCCGGAGTGACTGGCTCTCTCATGCCCCCCACCCCCAAAAATCCCAAACAATTGTTTGACTATTCTTCCAATCCTATGATATAGTTAAACAGCTTTATCTTTCAAAGTCGAGAGACACTGGCCATGGGGGCGACCGCATGCCGCAGCACGCATTTTCTTCACCCTTGATATCTCCATCAAAAAATAGCCTTTTCAACCCTATTCTGGCCCCGCTGCTGGAAAGCCGCCCTACCAGTTTGGCCATTGTTGGGGCAGCGTTCCTGCATACCGGATTGGCAACTTTGGGCTTACCCGGTTGGCCATGTCCCATACGGCACGGCTTGGGCATCCCCTGTCCAGGTTGTGGTCTGTCTCGGGCAATTACTGCCCTTTTGCAAGGAGATTGGGAAACTTCGCTCGCTCTCCATGCCTTTGCTCCTTTCTTTCTACTGACCCTGGTAATCATGACTGGCGTAATCTTGCTTCCCTCACCACAAAGAGCGTGGCTCATCGATCAGATAAAAACTGTTGAACATCGTACAGGTATCACGGCTATCTTATTGCTTGGTTTGGTGTTCTATTGGCTAACTCGGTTGTTATTCTTCCGGGAAGCCTTTTTTAATTTAATCATGGGATAAACCCAACTTTCAAATCACTTTTCAAAAGAAAGGAGTTTTAAAAATGTCAACTGTTTTGGGTATTGTGGCAATCATTGCGACGATAGGGTCAATAATCTGCTGGATTATGGTTCTGATTAAATTGTTCAAAGAAAAAGGGGTGCTACATGGTATTTTGGGTATTATCTGTAGTCTCTACCCCTTCATTTGGGGTTGGATCAATGTAAAGAGATTGAACATAATGAACGTGATGATTGTCTGGACCGTATGTTGGATATTGACAATGATTCTAAGCAACTCAATGCAGGCGATGTTGCAAGGATAAATTTTTTGTTTGCTCAAAAAACATCTTAACCACTAACAAAGGTCTGCCCTATTAAAGTAGGGCAGACCTTTTTCTGGGATTACTCGAATGAAAAGGCTTTTCCCCACAGCGTGCAAATTAGCCCACACCTACTCCATCGTCGCCCGCGACCCGGCAACGGGCGAAATGGGGGTGGCGGTGCAATCGCATTGGTTCTCCGTTGGTTCGGTTGTGTCCTGGGCCGAGACCAGGGTAGGCGCCATTGCCACCCAGGCGCTGGCGAATGTAGCTTATGGGCCAAACGGACTGGAATTGCTCAAACAGGGCAAAACTGCCCCCGAAGTAGTAGCCGCATTGACGGAGGCTGATGAAGACAGAGAGGTCAGGCAGCTGGCCGTGATTGACGCCAAAGGAACTGTCGCCGCCCACACCGGTCAGCGTTGCATCGCCGAAGCAGGCCACCAGCTTGGCGATAATTTTTCGGTACAGGCTAACATGATGCTGAATAACACCGTCTGGCCAGAAATGGCCCAGGCGTTTGAACGAAGCAGGGGACATTTAGCCGAGCGAATGATGGCGGCGCTGGAAGCCGCTCAGGCCGCAGGCGGCGACATTCGCGGGCAGCAATCCGCCGCCCTGGTAGTGGTCAAGGGCCAGGCCACCGGCAAAACGGGGGAAGATCATTATATCGACCTGCGCGTGGAAGATCATCCAGAGCCGGTGCAGGAACTCAAACGGGTGCTGCGCGTTTTCAGAGCTTATGAGTATATGAACGCCGGAGACGAAGCCCTGGAAAAAAACGATGTCGAAGGAGCCTTAACCGCTTACCGCACCGCCGAAACCATGCTGCCCGATAATCTGGAAATAAAATTTTGGCACGCGGTTTCGCTGGCCAACGCCCGGAGGGTGGCCGAGGCTTTGCCGATCTTCAAGGACATCTTTTCTCAGGACAACAACTGGGCCATTCTCGTCCAACGCCTGCCGCAAGCCGGTTTGCTCAAGATTGGCCGGGAGCACTTGAGGAGAATCATGGCCCAACGGGGATAAGCAGGGGTCAAGAGAGGAAATAATTACATTTCGCTGCGGCCGCTTAAAGCCCGGCTCAGGGTAATCTCGTCGGCGTATTCCAGGTCTCCCCCCATGGGCAGGCCCCGGGCCAGGCGGGTGATTTTGATGGATTCGGTCTGAAACTGGCGGGCAATATACATGGCGGTTGCTTCGCCCTCCAGGTTGGGATTGGTGGCAATAATTATTTCTCTCACCCCGTCGTTGCTGGCCCGCACACGCTCAACCAGTTCGGCAATCTTCAAATCCTCCGGGCCAATGCCTTCAACGGGAGCAATCACGCCATGCAAAACGTGATACAGGCCGTGGTAATCGCGGGTGCGCTCGATGGCCAGTACGTCGAGCGGCTCTTCAACCACGCAGATCAGGGAACGGTCGCGGTGCTCGTCGCCGCACACAGGGCAGGGGTCGCTTTCGGCAATATTGAAACACTGCGTGCAGAACACTACCTTCTGGTGCAACTCGCGCAACGCTTCGGCCAGGGCCGCAGTTTGTTGAGCCGGATGGCGCAGCAAATAAAAGGTTAAGCGTGAGGCAGTTTTTGGCCCAATCCCCGGCAGTCGAGAAAATTCATCAATTAATTTGGTTACCGGCGCAGGGGTCACTTGCATGTTTAGAATAGCCCTGGTATGTTCAGCCCACCGGTAAACGCGCTTATCTCATCGGTGGCCAGGTTCTGGGCTGCTTCAACGGCTTCGTTAATGGCGGCCACAATCAAATCTTGCAGCATTTCCACGTCTTCGGGGTCAACCACTTCGGGGTCGATAGTAATGGACTCTAACTTGTAATGCCCGGTCATTACCACCGTCACCACGCCCCCGCCCGATGTGATTTCAACAGTTTTTTCGCCCAACGCTGCTTGAGTTTCCAGCATCTGTTGCTGCATGGCCTGCAATTGACCGGCCAGTCCCCCTTTGGCTCCCCCCGGTATACTCAGTCCACCGCCGCCGCCGAGCGAAAATCCCTTACCCTTACTCTTACTTTTGGCCATAAATTATCCTCCTTCAATCGCGTGGAATCTTAGTACAGGGTTGCATAAATACGTTCCGAGTAGAAATGCACTTTTGTAGGGACAGGACAATGTCCTGTCCCTACAAGACCCGGAACAAACTTGCGCAAAATTGTACTTAGTTCGTTTATCTCGCTCCCAAACTAAATTTGGCAACGAGAGGGCATTTTATTTAACAATCTTTCCCCCCAATTCCTCCGCCACTTTTAATAATTCCTCAACATCCTTATCTTCAGGCCCATCATCCTGACCTTGGGCATAAGAAACGCCCTCGTCGGTTGAGAAGCGGATGATCACGGTTTGGCCGATGGCCTGGCTAAAGGCCTCATCAATCGCCATTTTGGGTTGGGGTTTTTCAAAACGTTTTTTCATCATCTCCGAAGTCAGGAAGTGGATCTGATTGCCGTCTACTTTGTGCAGACGCGCCTGGCTGCGTAAGGCTTCAGCCATGACCTTGTTTTTTCGCTCCAATATTTTGACCACCTGCTCCAGACAACGCCGCACGGTGTCCACGGTAAGGTCTACGGTGGACTGATCAATCGGTTGGCCCGGTTCCTCTTCGAGGGATGGAGGTGGGGGCGACACCTCTGGTTGGGAAACGCCTGCTGGCTTCTCGGCAGGCGCAGGCTTGGGCGCAAGGGCCGCTGCCTCAATCACCGCCTCCGGTAGTTGAGGTGGAGCTGTCAGGGCGGTAATCGCTTCCACAAAGGCCAATTCCAGCGGCAATTGCGGCACCGCCAACAAACTCGACTTGATATCGACCACCGCCTGGTTGAACAAGGCGGTCGCCCGGACGATCAGCTGCGTGTCGGCCCTGGCCGCTTGCGTTTTTATCACTGCCAGCGTTTCATCCGGCAGATTCAATAATTCGGCGCCATCACCCAACCTGGCCAGCATGACCGCCCGCAAATGCTCCACAACCTCGCGGGCAAGCTGGCGGGGGTCTACCCCATCGTCGATGATCCGGTTGATGGTATCCAGACCGACGGCCACATCTTGGTCAATCAACGCATCAACCAGGGTAATGACCGACTGCGAGGTGACCGCGCCCAACATCGACCGCACCAGTTCCAGGGTAATGGTCTCCGTGCCGTAAGCGGTCAATTGGTCGAGCAGGCTGATGGCATCCCGCATTGAGCCGCTGGCCTGGCGGGCAATATAGGCCAACGCCTCCGGCTCCGCCGACAAACCTTCCTGCGTCACAATGTGTTCCAGCCGTCCCACAATATCGGCCAATTTGATCCGTTTGAAATCAAAACGCTGGCAGCGAGAGGTGATGGTAGCCGGAATACGTTCCGGCTCGGTGGTGGCCAGCACAAAGATAACGTGGCCCGGCGGCTCTTCCAGGGTTTTCAACAGGGCGTTAAAGGCAGAGTTGGAAAGCATGTGAACTTCATCGATGATATAAAACTTGATCCGCGCCTGGCCGGGCCGGAAATTGACTTTCTCGCGCAGGTCGCGGATGTCGTCTACGCCGGTGTTCGAGGCGGCGTCAATCTCAATCAGGTCCAGCAAACGCCCCCCGTTGACCGCCAGGCAAATGTCGCACGCGTTGCAGGGTCGAGCGGCAATATCCTCGGCCCGACAATTAACCGCCTTGGCCAGCAGGCGAGCCGTGGTGGTTTTGCCGGTACCCCGGGGTCCGGCAAACAGGTAGGCGTGGGCCACTCGCTCCAGTTTCAGGGCGTTGACCAGCGTCTGGGTCACGTGTTGCTGACCAATCACCTCGGCAAAAGTTTGGGAACGCCATTTTCGATACAAGGCTTGCGCGGCCACCGGCTATGCTTTCCTTCCCCACAAATCTCTTGACGGTAGTTTACCAGCCAAGACCCAATTCACAAATTACCAAACTCATTATACGTTCAACCGGACTGATTATACAAAATTTGTACCTGTGCAATAGCGGCACAGGGAAGGGGGGATAATGGGGGGAACTCCCCCCCACCCCTTCGGGGAATTATTCGACCTATTGCACAGGTCGCAAAATCTTGCGCCAGTCACAAGAAAAGCCAAATCGATGCGATGAGATAAATGGCAGTTTGTGGGTAGAACCCAACATTGGTATACTGCATCTCATGATAATCACCTTTTTTTGATTCTTTTAGCTGAAGGATGATGGACTCAAAAACCGAAAGCCTCAAGACCGTGAATTCCAGCCTTATGAGTAATCAAATATTTGTCCGCCAGACCCATCCTCCATTTCATTCCACCGTGTGGGTATTGTGGCTGTTGGCAGCGCTGATTCCGGCGATATTGACCCAAAATCCTCTTTACCTCCTGGTTCTCATCACCGTGGTAGGTTTCAATTATTTTGGATTGGATACAAAATCGCCCACGGCGCGGGGCTGGCGCGCGTTTCTTCACCTGGGCCTCATCCTGGTCATTATCAGCATCATGTTTAATATGCTCTTTGTGCGGGCTGGGGTAACTCATCTTTTTACGCTACCCGCCCTACGTTGGCAAACAACCACCGAAATGGGCCAGGTCACGATGATTCAAATTGGCGGCAAGGTAACGCTGGAAAGCTTGGTGTATGGCTTGAGCACGGGGTTGTCGCTGATGGCAATCTTGCTCATCTTTGCTACGTTCAACACTCAAGTAGACCATTACCAACTCCTCCGGCGTACCCCGCGCTTTTTTTATCAGTCGGCCATTGTTATGTCTATCGCCCTCACCTTCATCCCCCAGATGTTTCTGGCTCAATATGAAATTCGCCAGGCTCAGACCTTGCGCGGACACCGTTTCCGGCGTATCCGCGATCTGCTGCCTCTATTGATCACGTTGCTGGCCGAGGGTTTAGAACGTAGTCTCACCCTGGCCGAGTCGATGGAAGCACGAGGCTTCAGTAGCGACGCGCCGGGACAACCGTCTCATCCTGGCTTATTGATGAGAGTGCTTATCGCCCTGGCCTTGATTATTCTGGCGGGGGGCACCTTTCTCTGGAGTTATGCCTCGTATCAAACCACAGGGGGAATACTGGTGCTGGTTGGAAGCGCGATGTTGGTCTATACCTTGTGGTTGGTTGGTCGAAAGGCGCAACGGAGTACCTATCGCCGGAGAATATGGCGTCAACAAGATACAGTGGTCGCCATTGCGACGGCCACGAGCCTGGGCATTGTTTTGACGATGCGGCTGGTCCAACATTCTGCGTTTATCTTTTACCCGTATCCTCAATTAACCTGGCCCCTCTTTTCGCCGTTGCTTGGGGCCGGCTTGCTGTTATTGCTGGCACCGGTTTTGTTGCGCCGGTTCCACCGGCCAACCCGCATCTACTCTATGGAACACGCTTATGATTGAGTTGCGCAACATCACCTATTCCTATCCCAATCAGGCAAGTCCCATCCTGGAAAATATCACCTTAACCGTAACCTCGGGGGAATTCCTGCTGGTGGTGGGGCCATCGGGGGCGGGCAAAAGCACGTTGCTGCGTTGTTTCAATGGCCTGGTGCCGCATTTTTACGGCGGTAACATCCAGGGCCAGGTAGAGGTGGCGGGCCGCGACCCTATTGCCCTGGGGCCGCGTGGCATGAGCGATCTGGTTGGGTTTGTATTTCAAGACCCCGAAGCCCAATTTGTCACCGAGCAAGTGGAAGATGAACTGGCCTTTGCCATGGAGAACCACAACTTTGCCCAGGTCAACATGCGCCGGCGGGTCGAAGAGGTACTCGACCAGCTCTCTATGGCCCACTTGCGAGAGCGCCGGATTGACACTCTTTCCGGCGGTGAACGCCAACGCGTGGCTATTGGCAGCGTGTTAACCCTGCAACCCGCTATCCTGGTCCTCGACGAGCCAACCTCACAGTTAGACCCCCAAGCTGCCGAGGAAATATTAACCACCCTCCAAAAACTCAACCACGATCTGGGCCTGACCATTATCGTTTCTGAGCATCGTCTGGAACGGGTTGCCCAGTATGCCGACCGGATTTGTTACATGCCGGGGAATGGTCGGCCAATACTTACCGGCTCACCCCGTCAGGTTTTGGCCCAGGTTGACCTGGCTCCGCCTTTAGCCCAATTAGGCCGTAAACTCAACTGGCAACCTCTTCCGTTGACCATCAAAGAAGGGCGACCCTTTGCCGTTGAACTAAAATCTCGCTTGAGGCATGAGTCTCCGGTAGCACAGAATATGCTTGAAAAAATACAGGCAAAGGCAAGTCCGGTCATCACCCTGGAGAATGTGTGGTATCGTTATAATAGTTGCGCCGAGGCGTTGAAGGAGGTTAATCTCACTATCCGGCGCGGCGAGCGAGTGGTGCTGATGGGGCGCAACGGCTCAGGCAAAAGCACCCTTTTAAAAAGTATCGTTGGCTTGTTGCACCCGCAACAGGGCCGGGTCAACATTTTGGGGTGCGATACCCGCCAGACCGACTTGCTTGATATTACCCGCCGGGTGGGCTTTGTGCCGCAAAATCCGGGCCGGTTGCTTTTTCATGATACGGTGGCCGAAGAACTGGCCTTTACCCGCAACGCCCACCAACTCGCGCCAATCGATTTTGCCGGTTTGTTACAGTCGTTAGGGCTGGTTGAACTAACCCAAGCTTATCCGCGAGATTTAAGCAGCGGCGAGCGACAACGGGTGGCTTTGGCCGCCATTCTCGCCGCCGAGCCGGAGATTTTATTACTCGATGAACCAACCCGCGGCCTGGATTATCAAAACAAAATCCTGTTGACCCAGATTCTCAACACACTATCCGAGCATCAGATAACCATTGTCATGGCCACTCACGATGTGGAACTGGTGGCGCACTGCGCCGACCGGGTGATCATCATGGGTGAAGGGCAGGTGGTGGTAGATGGCCCGGTCCGCGAGGTAATGACCGAGTCGCTTATCTTTGCTTCGCAAATCAACAAATTACTGCGTGACAACCGCTTTCTTACCGTGGAAGATGTAATGCAAACATTAGAAAAGAGAATTCGGTAAGGTTCAGCCGGGGACCGGATCGTTACCGATATTCATCGGTAACGTAGCATTTGTAGACTTAAGTCCGCGGATTAAGTGACAGATACATATCTGTCACGATCAGGTCTGGCCGCTTAATAATTACGAAATTAGACAATGGTCAAATCCCGCTTTTTATCAACTTTGATTCTACTCTTGGCCAGTTGGCTGGGCTTGTGGGCTTTTATTTACCCCTTCTTTTTACCGAAAGTGGGCCAGGATTCTATGGCCTACATGGGCATGGCCCACGCTGCCGACGCACCGCTCATTTTCATTCTGCTGCTGGGATTGTGCTTGCTGGTGATTATTGCCAACCTAGAAACTCGCCGCATGGATGCCCGGCTGGTGGCGGTGTTGGGCGTGCTGGTGGGCATGAATGCCACCTTGCGGCTGGTACCGGGACCGTTGGGATTCAGCGCCGTCTTCTTTTTGCCGATTTTGTGCGGTTATGTCTTTGGCGCGGATTTTGGCTTTTTGATGGGCGCCCTATCGTTGTTGGTATCGGGCCTCATTACCGGTGGGGTTGGACCGTGGCTGCCATTCCAGATGTTTGCCGCTGGTTGGGTGGGATTGGTTGGCGGCTGGCTGCCGCGTATGCGAGCCTGGCCGCGCCTGGAAGTGGCCTTACTGGCAGGCTGGGGGCTGCTGTCTGGCTTTTTGTACGGGGTGATTATGAATTTGTGGTTCTGGCCCTACCTGGCCGGGCCGGCCCAACAGACGACGGCCAATGAACCGGGTGGCCCTATGTTCTGGGAGACGAGTCTTGGTTTGGGATCAACCTTAATTCGCTATGGGTTGTTTTATCTCACCACCTCGTTGTGGTGGGATGCGGGCCGGGCTATTGGTAACTTGCTTTTGATTTTGCTGATCGGTCTGCCTGTCTTGAGATTGCTGTACCGCTTTGAGCAACGATTCCGGTTCAGCCGAATGTAATCTCACAGCCACACCATCAATCCCACCGGAACAGCGCTGACCAGAGATTCAGCATACTCAAGCGAAAGCTGGCCCGCTTGTTGCGCCATTTGCGCGCCATGAAATATCAAAACGTCATAAGGATGGCTCGATAGATACGTTTGCCATTCTGGCAACGTGGCCTTGTTAACATCCATCACCTCCACCAAAGGCATTTGCGTCGTCTGCGTCTGCCAATACGTTTGCAAGGTCTGGGTCCAACACAGCACGCCAACAACCAGATTAAATCTTACGCTCACTTTGACAATGTTGACCACTTCCTCAAACGAAAGCCGCTGGTTTTGGTTGGCCACAACAAAAAGTTTTCTATGTCTCAATCTCATTGCCTCGTTATCTTTCCCCTACTTACGTTGACGGCTATTAAGCCACCAGACCCCGCCAAAAACCACAATGGCCGCCGCACTTATGAGACACCAACCGCCGACCAGGGTTCCCCAAATTCCCAGGCGAGTCCAGCCCGACCATCCTTCGCCCGACATCGTTGCCTCACCTGTTGATAGCCTTTCTTGAGAAGGTCGCATCTCAAGCGTCGGCAGTACATTTTGACTGATCCTCGTTGCTTCAGGTGTTAGCGGAACTGGAGGGGATAGCGTAGCCGTCAAGGTTGGCGTAACCACTTTCTGGCTGGTAGATGTCTCGTCGGCCGTAGCCGTGGCCTCAACAACCACCAACTCAAGCTGCGTAGTTTTTTCTCCGCCCGGATAAACAGCGCGCAGGGTATAGATTTGGGTCTGTTGTGGGCATGCCTGCTGTGAACCGTGGAGGTCAACCTGAATTCCCTCCACATAAACCGCCGTCACGTTCTCTACCTCCCAGTACAACGAGGTGCACGCCCCCAGCGGCAAGATGGGGGAGGCAGTCAAAAAATTGATAACCGGCTCGGGAATGGCAGTATCAACGGGCGCAGGGAGAGGAGTCGACGGGCTGGGCTGGCTGGGCTGGCTGAGCTGGCTGGTTGGAGATGAGGCGGCCGTTGTTGCGTTCACGGTAATTGTGATTTCGGCAGAGGTTTCGCCGCCATCATTGCGGGCAACCAGCGTGTAGACCGTAGTTTTTACCGGCGAAACAGTTTTGCTGCCCGGCGATACCACCCCTTCTTCAACCCCATCATATCGCAGATAGGCTGCCTCGGCGTTGGCCAAGTTCCAACTCAGCGTGGTACTTTCACCCACCTTGATAGTAGGTCGGTCAGCGTTGAAGTGGTGGATAATGGGCGTAGGGTCAGGTTTAGGGGTATCGGTTGGCTCGGGCGTGTGGGTTGGGGTAGGCGTGTGGGTCGGGGTATGGGTTGGCGTAGGGGTGTCGGTAGCCAGCGAGGGGCAAATGTCGTTAAAGGTGATGGCTGGTGGTGGCGTCGCTTCACTTGGAGAGCCTGGTCCCCAGCGCCAGCCATCAACCTGTCCCTCGGAAATGAGCCGGTTACTGGCTCCGGCTCCTGAATATCGCCAACTTCCATCTCCAGGCGAAAGCCAATACGACCAGTAATCAGGGGGCGATTGACAGAAACATTCTTCTTGCGGATAAGTACAACCTTCGTTATCAAGGCGGCAAATAGCCGCGCCCATGCCCGACCCCTCGTAATTTAGATCCAAGCCGGAACGCTCCAAAACTTCAAAACCCGTAATCGTATCCTCAGTGAACTCAATGCATCTGGTAATAGTGCTACTGTCGCCATGGACTACTACCAGACCCACCCTGTTCGGTTCTTCTGCTTGGGCAAAAACAACACTAAAGATAAAAATCAAGAGCGTCAGAGTTGCTGAACTTGGTGTTACGAATTTATAAAGTGTAGCTCTCCGATCAAATAAAATTCTTTTCCTCAACATGTCTACCTCTTACCAAAACATCAAAAGTATTCATTACTTCAGAATAAGCGGCACATAAATGGGATATAGTTCCTCAAAAATGGTGACTGTATAGGTTCCGGTAGCTACCCCGATAGTATTCTGAACATAAACGGTCATCACTTTTGCGCCGGTGATATTCCAGGTGTAGGTAACCGTGTTACTCAAACCGCCCACATTGGTAATTGGCATCTGAGCAGACGCTTGCCAGGTATAAGAGAGGGGTTGTCGGGCGGTAGCCGGATTAACCATTGCCGCAAAAGCATAAACGGTATTGGTAATTCCAAATTTTGGGCCGATGATCATCACGTTTCCAGGCGGCGAACCACAAATTTCGGCAAAGGTAACAGCCGGCGGCGACGAGCTACCGGTGCCCCAAACCCAACCATCAACCTGACCATCACTGATACTCCGCCCACTTGCGCCATAGCCTGCATATTGCCAGCTACCATCACCGGTATTTGATAGCCAATACGACCAGTAATGAGGAGCCTGACACGACAAGCAGTCTGGCCCTGCCGGACATCCCTCATGGTCAATTTGGCATATTGCGCCGCCGCTATTCACAAAATCCAAATCCGAACGCTCCAAAAGCTGCATGCCGGTTATTTGCGCTTCTGCAAATTCAACGCATTGGGTAACGATGGTACCGTCTCCATGCACCACTACCAGTCCAGCCCGGTTCAGCGCATCCGCATAAGTCAGAACAGCAAACGCTACAAATAGGGAAACTAAGCTCAAGGTCAAAAATATTATTTTAAATTCCGACAGATGTTTTTTCCCGGTCACGTCAATCTCCCAGCAGTAGCCAAACCAAATCAAGACAAGCTGCTCCCAAAACTGCGATTTTCGGGAGCAGCCTTTAAAAATCACCCAGAATTTTTAAGGATAAGAGGGAAGTAGTTGATATTAACTGGCCAGGCCGGGTCTTGCATCAGCAAGATAATGGCATCGGTAGTGCGACTGGGGTCAGCAACGGTCCCATCCCAATTAAGCCAGCATCCATTTGTTTGCTGTTGCGCCATGATAACATCGGCTGGATTAATGATTTTGCCGCCAACAATCTTGCTCCAGGATGGAGCGAAAGGATTCTGTCCCTGGGCCACCAGCCCCTGCGCCATCTCGGAAGTAGAGTTTGCTTCAGTCCCCCAACCACCCCAACCGCCCCAACCGCCATCCGCGTTTTGGGCGCTTTGGGCATAAACAATCCCCTGGCTTGATTTCACGTCCAATCTACCAAGCGCGTTTAACGACGCGCCGGAACCATCGATACTGGAACCGCCAAAACCATCCGGCCAGGAACCATCAGCTTGTTGAGCGTTGCGCAGCCAGGTTGTCGCCGTAGGAGCGACATCATAACCGGCGATAATCAAGCCCAACATTGCCTCGTCGTGAGCCAGCGGCCCGTAGGTCGTATCGGCATATTCGCCGGTTGGCGAGAGATAGTTAGTTACGCTGACAAGCAGGTTATACCCGGCAAAACTGGTGACGGTCACCGATGCGCCTTGTTGGATGGCATAAGTTACCCCTTGCATCACCTTGCCCACGCGACCGCCCCGCCCCCCCGACAGATAGTCGGGGGTCAAATTTTCAAGCGCGTCCACCGCGGTTGTCCCCCCCTGCGTCCACCGCGCCGACGTAGGGGTTTCGCCAAAAACCACAATGGCTTCAACGGCCCGCGCTGTGCCGCCGGCATTTACGCCATCTCCGGCAAAATCTTCCCAACCACCGATGTCAGGCCCGGCGGTATCTTGCAGCGTTTCTAAACAGGCAACCCCTTGTTTCGCCGCTTCGTATCGACTGGGCAGCGGGAAAGGTTTACCAGTTACAGCCGGAACAGATTGTCGGGTCGCATAAAAATCATCAACATAACCAGAACCAAGATCGGCTTGAAAAGCGCCGGTTGTATTTTGTAATTCTAACAGGGCGCTCAAAGGAGTGTTACCATTTTTGTCCCATTTTCCACCGGTCGAATAATAATCTTCTCCCAGAGCCGAAAGGGCCTGCACCACCAGGGCAGTACTATTGGCGCTCACGCTGCCCCAAGATAACCACCCGCCGCTGGCAGCGTCCCGGGTATCAGATAACCAGTTGGTCGCGCTGACAATAGACGGATGATCGGTAGGCGCACCGGCAGCAACCAACGCCATAATAGCCATCGCGGTGCCATCAACACTACTACTATCCCAATGACCCGCAGTTGCCTGCTGACCGGTCAGCCAATTCGTAGCCGTCACCGGAATAGGCTCTGACACAACTTTGAGAGCCAGCATCGCCAGGGAATGATTGAAGACAGGGGCCCAGGCATCCGTACTGTACTGGCCGGTGGTGGATGAATAGTGGTTGGTGACACTGATAACAAAGTTGTATCCTTCAAAATCCCGTGCATTCTTATTGGCCGCAGCCAATCCCAAAACTGCTTTACCCGCCGGTCCGCCATCATCGGCTGCATAAGCGGCGAGATCGGTTGCATTGTTCTGCAAAAAATCCAGAGGAGATTTGTCCCGGCCAAAATATGGCTGACCAGTAGAATACCCGGCGCTGGCCATTGCCAGAATCACATCTAAGGTCTCACCCACTCGTGAGCCAAAGCCATCATCGTAACCACCATCATTTTCCTGGTGATTCTGAATCATCCACGTTACCGCCGCAGCCGCAGAATCTCTTTGATCCGGGAAGGCGGGAACGGCCAATGGAGCAGCGTTTGTATACTCTGCCGACGAAATCAACAAGGCCGAGATCGCTATAAAAACCAAAAACATGCTCAAGGCAATAACACCGCAGACGCAGACGATTAATATGGTAATTCTATTTTCAAACACTGTCATTAGGGTCAGTTTACTGCTCATTAAAAAACCTCCATTTCAGACTATTCTTAATATTGTTGAGTGATGCAAAAGCCAAGCTACCACCAAAAAACAAATAGTCGAAAATCGTCAAGAAATGAAGGGAGGACTTCGCTCGTTGAAAACCAGCAGAAGTTGCAGAAAAATCCTGAGTGCCATCGGTTGCTCCTTTCGTCTCGCGCAAAATAGCAACAATTCACCAACGCGAGGGCGAGGAAGCAACTCCCAAACAAAAACCCCTTGCGTGAGCAAGGGGTGTAATTTACAGCTATCCAAACTACCGAAAAATCACTTCCGGTTGACTTGAGTTACTGCACCACACCCTTTTACCGCGAAGGATCGTAATGCGCAACTCAGGCGGGCGTCCTGGCTTGATAATTAATTAATTGTGATTGTGAATTATTAATTGTTTAATGATTAACCAGTAATCATTAACCGTTCACAATTCACCATTAATTACCTTACAGTTGCGGGACAGCGCCGGACTCCGCGTTTGGTGTTGTCAAAAAACAACATCCATACGCGCCACCGACTTCGCCATTTCCCCCTGTGCCATCCGGGGCAGCAGGGACCTCAGTTGCTTATACTATTCAGTTGATCCGTAGAATAGGATTAAAGATTTGATTTGTCAAATTGCTGGTTCCCACAATTGTGCGCCAGAATGAACAGGCTGTTGGTTATATGAACAACTCAAAACGTGGTTAGTGGTTACAAAAAGGCACAGGGTGGTTGCCAGATTGAAGTTAATATGCTAACCTGGGAAGGTCAATGGTGGAGTGTGTATTGGGGTGCGTCCCAAAATTTTGGCAGTAGGGACAGGACAATGTCCTGTCCCTACCCTATGGCCAGAAAATTGGGTCAGACCCCGTGTATTGTTGGTCCGGCAGCGAGTGAGCCGGGGCAACATCAGGAATACAGAAACCATGTCAAATAATTGCCCGATGGGCTTCTATCCTTTCTGGTTTTGGAACGATGTGCTCACCGCAGACGAGATTCGTTGGCAGGTGGCGCAGATGGCGGCGCAGGGGGTAAAGGGCTTTTTTATCCATCCGCGCCAGGGATTGCAGCAGCCGTACCTGTCGGCCTCCTTTTTTGAAATGGTAGAGGTGGCCATAGCCGCCGCCAGGGAACACCAGTTGGTGGTTCACCTGTACGACGAGTACCCTTACCCCAGCGGCATCGCAGGCGGCGAGGTGGTCCTGGGCTGCCCGCAGTATTATGCCACCGACCTAGTGCAGGAGACCCACGACGTTGAGGGTGGCCGGGTAAGACTCACGTTGCCGCCGGGTAAAATTTTATCTTGTGTGGCCTATCCCCTCCAAAACGGGCAGCCGGATTGGGAACGGGGAATAGACCTGAGAGAACACGTGGGTATGGTTCTGGCCGCTGATTCGTATATTGAAACCGGCCTGACCACCTACAATCAGAAACGGTACTTTGCCAGCGAACCAACACCCACTCTGGCGGTGACCCTGCCCGATCAACCGCACCGGCTCTTTGTCTCGGTTCAGACCGAAGTGCATCACTTTAAGTACTGGCATCATTTTGTGGACGTGTTGAACCCGGAGGCCGTTACCCGCTTTGTCAACCTGACCCACGAACGATACTACCGGCATTATGGAGACGAGTTTGGCCGGCAAATTATCTCCATCTTTGTGGACGAAACCTCGCCCACCTGGTCGGATGGGCTGCCCGATGCTTTTCGAGAGGCGTATGACTACAACCTGGCGGAGTTCCTGCCCGCCTTGCAGGACCCCACGCATCCAGACCACCTTCGCGTTGCCTACGATTTATACCGGCTCAAGTACCGTCTGTTCTGCCGATCTTTTGAGGCGCCGCTGGCCGCCTGGTGCCGAGCGCATGGCCTGGCTTATTCCGGCGAGAAACCGTCGCTGCGGATGGCGCAACTGAAATACATGGACCTTCCCGGCTGCGAGCCAGGCCATACCAAGGTCGGCGCCCGGCTGGACATCTTTGGGCGGCATTTGCGTGGTAACGCCAAAGCCACGGCCTCGGCGGCCTACTTTTACGGCAAAACCGGCGCGCTGTGCGAGTGTTATCACAGCACCGGCTGGAGTGCAACCTTGCAGGATGCCAAGTTTGTGGCCGAAGCGCTGCTACTGGCCGGAATCAAATATCTGGTACCCCACGGCTTCTTTTACAGCACCCACGCCCTGAAAAAACACGACGCGCCCCCCACCTTCTTCTTCCAGATGCCCTTTTGGCCGCTGTTTGGCCACCTGTCACAGCGGCTCGAGCGGATCAGGCAGTTATTTGAAGACACCTATCTCGACGCCGAAATACTGGTGGTGGACCCCACCAGCGGTTTACCCACCGCCGAAGACTTGGCTGCCTACGAGTCCCTCTTGTGGCTGTTGTTGGAAAACCATCTGGATTTCCACATGGTAGATACCGACATTCTGAAAGAAGGGCGAATCGAAGAAGGGCGCGTTCGGGTGGCGGATATTGCCGCCAGGGTGGTGATGGTGCCGCCGATGCAGGTGGTAGAAGAGCCGTTACAAATCTGGCTGGCGGCGTTTGAAGCGGCAGACGGTAAGGTGGTGTTGGCCCGGCGCCCCTTAGAACTTGACACCTTAAAAGAGGAGCTATTAAGCCTGATTCAACCCAGCCTGAAACTGCAAGTGGACGGCCGGGAAGCAGGTGAAATTCTGGTAGCAAAACGCGTCGCCGGAGACAGGCAGTTCTGGTTTGCCCTGAACACCAGCGCCGAAAGCTTGGACGTTCAACTCAAGACCAACGACCAACTGGCGGAGATACCGCTGGACCCCGACGGGCCAGTTTTGCTGAGAAAAGAAGGCGGGCAATATCTGCGGCAGATGGCCCCATTTGAATCGTTGGTAGTGGAAGCGGTAGAAGCGGGTGAGCCTGCGCCAGCCATCCCCCGGATCAAGGTCAGAGTAAGCGGCCCGGCAGAACTGGAATTGGAAAACGAAAACCTGCTGCGGATGTATCTCTGGCGCATGGCCCTGTTGGCTGAGGATGGTGAACCGGGGCCGGAAAAAGTCGTCCCGGCTATCCCGTTGGCGGAACAACTGGCTTATGGACAATTCCGGTTCAGCCCTGTTTTTAAACGGCACTTCGGCCATGTCCCCGAACTGGAGTTGCCGGAATTGCACGTGCGGTATCAGTATTCCTTTGTGTGCGCTTACCCCGGCCCGGTCCATCTGATTATGGAACCTGGCTCCATTGTAGGTAAGTGGGCAATTTACGTAAATGGATACGGCCCTATCAAACCGGCTCATTTGAAACCGGCCACCGCCCACGTGAGAGGCAGCTTGGGTGTTGAGATTACGGCGTTGCTCCACCAGGGCGAAAACACCCTCCACGTGGAGGTGCTAACGGATCGACTCGATGGCGGGCTGTTGAATCCCCTTTATCTGGCCGGTGATTTTGGCGTGACCCTTAACCCCGTGCGCCTGGGGCCCCGCGAGCGTAGCGGGGATTTTGAACAATACCAAGAAAACTTGATACCATATTTTGCGGGTGTCATCCGGTACACCACCCGGTTTGAACTGGCGGAAATCCCCGCCGCCGCTCACGTGCTGCTGCAATTTGAGTATGATGGTCCGTTTCACGAAGCAACAGAAGTGTCGGTCAACGGTAGTCCATACCAGCCGGTTCTCTGGCAGCCGCGTTGCGTCAAATTATCAGCCCATCATCTGGTAACCGGGGAAAATATCCTCAAGACCAGAGTGTACACCACCTTAATCCGCTCGTTTGAGGGGCAGTGGTTCGATTACCAGAGCCACACCTATCGAGATGTGGAGCTTTCTGGCAAGGCAGAGACTTGACGATGAAGCCCCAGGGCATCCTGAGAATGGGGGCTGTCGCTTGAACGACAATTTTTCTTAATCTTACCGGGCAAGGCTATAATTAAGGTGTTCATCAATTTTGCTGATCTGCGTGAGGAGTTTGTTATGGCTAATCGCCCTTTCATCTTGGTCACCAACGACGACGGGATCGACTCGCCTGGTCTGCGCGCTGCGGCGGAGGCAGTGGCAGATTTGGGTGATCTACTGATTATGGCGCCAACGTTTCAACAAAGCGGAGCGGGGCGTAGTTTCTTATTACAAGCCGATACTACCATCCAGCCGATTGAAATCGCTCTCAACGGCACAAAACATCCTGCCTTCAAAGCCAATGTATCTCCGGCTCAGGCCGTGGTGATGGCCCTAGTCGCTCTGGCCCAACGTCTCCCCGATCTTTGCATCAGCGGCATCAATTACGGCGAAAATGTGGGGTCGGGCATCACCGCCTCGGGTACGGTGGGTGCAGCCATTGAAGCGGCCAGCGCCAACATTCCCGCTCTGGCCGTCAGCCTGGGCACGCCGCAAGAATTTTATCTGACGCATAGCCAGGAAATCGATTTTAGCACAGCGGCCCATTTTACCCGCTATTTTGCCCAGCAAACCCTCAAACACGGCCTGCCACCCAGGGTCGATCTGTTGAAAATCGACGTCCCGGCCACGGCCACCCCCCACACACCCTGGCGCAGCGCCGCTATCTCCCGCCAACGATACTTTGAGCCGATCAAAGAACGGGATGAACAGACCGGGGCCGATTACCGAGTCTATATCGACCTGGATACGCTAGAACTGGGATCCGATATTCATGTTTTTGCCGTGGATAAACAAGTGGCCGTGGTCCCCATGACCATTGATCTAACTGCGCCGGTTCCGCTGGATAGTGTCGCCCGGTTCTTCAACGGCAGCGGATGAGCTACCACGTTCGTTGAAAAATTACATCGTACGAATAATGTCCCCAGCCAAGCCAGCGGAATGTCCTCATTGTTGGGAACCAAACTTCATCCTTTAGCGTCTTATACCCAGAACCATAATCCAACCAATGGAGGATCATACCCATGAAACGCATCATCATAGTTACGGTCACCCTTTTAGTCTTGACCCTGATTTCAAGTTTGGCCCTGACCCCAACGCCCGTCCTGGCCGATGGCATCATCATCCCCGAACCCCCCATCTGCATCGACTGCCCGGTGCCGCCGCCCCCGCCCCACGAAGTGCCCTACCTGACCGTGGAATACCACCGGGTCAACGTGACCATCGACAACCAGGTGGCCACCACCCGCATTGACCAGGTTTTCCGCAACGACAGCCCCTGGTCGCTGGAAGGCACTTACATCTTTCCCCTGCCCGAAGACGCCGCCATCAGCGAGTTTGCCATGTGGGTCAACGGCGAAAAAGTGACTGGCCAACTCTACACCAAAGAAGAAGCCCGCCGCATCTACGACGACATCGTCCGCCGTCGCCTGGACCCGGCTTTGCTGGAATACGTGGGCCGCGACCTGTTCCAGGCCAGTATTTTCCCCATCGATCCGGGTGACACCCGCCGTATCGAGATAGAATACGCCGAACTGCTGCCGGTAGACAACGGTCTGGTGCGTTACGTTTACCCCCTCAGCACCGAACGTTTTTCCGGCAAACCGTTGGAGAACGTGGCGGTCACGGTTGACCTTACCTCCCGCGATCCCATCAAGGCCATTTACTCACCCAGCCATCCCGCCAGCATCGACCGCGACGGTCGCTATCGCGCCCTGATTGGTTGGGAGGATTACGATGTGCTGCCCACCACCGATTTCAGTCTGTACTACACCATCTCGTCGGAGGATGTGGGCGTCAACCTGCTAAGTTTAAAAGAACGCGACGAGGACGGTTTCTTTGTCTTGCTCGTCGCCCCCAATGTGGACGCCGAACAGGTGGTAGAAAAGGACGTCATCCTGGTGCTCGACACCTCCGGCTCGATGGAAGGCGAAAAAATGGAGCAGGCCCGCGACGCCCTCAAATACGTGCTGGATCACCTGAATCAGGGCGACCGCCTCAACATTATCGCCTTTAGTACCGGCCTGCGCGCCTTTTCCAACCGTACCGAACCGCTTTCCGCGGTCCCCGAGGCCCGACGCTTTGTGGACAGCCTCCGCGCCGAAGGCAGCACCGACATCAACCGCGCCCTGCTGGAGGCCATTACCAGCGCCGACCAACAACGCCCCACCATCATCATCTTTTTGACCGACGGCCTGCCTACCAGCGGGGTGGTCGAAACGCCGCTCATCCTCAACAACGTTGACCAGGCCGCGAGCAGCAACCTGCGCGTCTTCCCCTTTGGCGTGGGCGACGATGTGGACACGGTGCTGCTCGACACGCTGGCCCAGGAGCAGCGCGGCGCCAGCGCCTACGTTCGCCCTGGCGAGCGAGTCGACGAGCAGGTCAGCGCGTTTTACGCCAAAGTCAGCACCCCGGTGCTGGCCGACATCCAACTGGATGTAGACGGGGTCCGCATTGAAGATAACTACCCTTATCCTTTGCCCGACCTGTTTGCCGGAACCCAGTTAATTATCGCCGGGCGCTACCGCGAGGGCGGTCCGGCTACCATCAGTTTGACTGGCGAAGTCAATGGCCGCAGCCGATCGTTTACGTTTGACGATCTGTATTTTGCCACCGACCGCCAGCATAGCCAGAGCGCCGATTTCATTCCGCGCTTGTGGGCCACCCGCAAAGTGGGCCACCTGCTTAACCAGATCCGGCTGCACGGCGAAAACCGCGAAACCATTGATGAAATTGTCAACCTGAGCATTCGCTACGGCATCATCACGCCCTACACCTCCTTTTTGGTCGAAGAGCCGGAGATGGCCCTCAGTCACGAAGGGCGGGACGCGATTGTGGAGCAAGAAGTTGCGGCCGCCGAAGAAGCTCCGGCTCCTGAAGTTTCCGGCAGCACTGCCGTGGAAAAAGCAGTAGAACAGAACCGCCTGGCCGGCGCCGACATGGCCGCGCCTCTCCCCACGGCTACCCCAGGCATTGGCGACGGTGGCGAGGCTGGTACGGCGATGGCAGCGGTGACTGCCGTGGGCGACAAAGCCTTTGTGCTTAAAAATGGCGTCTGGACCGACACCGTCTTCGATCCCACCCGGATGACGGCCACCCCGTTACCTTTCCCGTCCAACCAGTTCTCCGAGTTTCTCCACGCTCACCCCGAAACGGGCAAGTACTTTGCCCTTGGCTCGCGTGTGATCGTGGTGGTTGGCGGCACGGCCTACGAAACCGTTGCCGGCGATCCAGACGAATATGTTGCTCCAGCAGCGTCTCCCCCTGAAAACGTCCCGGCTGGTTCCACCCAACCTGAACCAACCGGCGGCCCGGTCACGTCTTTGCCCCCGGCCAACGCGGGCGAAGTTTACACCACACTTACCGTTGATGTCGCTGAAGGGGTTGCTCCGTTAGAAGTCAACTTCACCGGCGAGTTGGTCGGCGGGCGGGACGATAACCCGGACTACTATTGCGTTGAAACCAGCATTGATTTTGGCGACGGTATCAGCCAAAGTTCCACCCCCAGCTGCATTGAATGGCAAGAAGGAATGGAGATTAAGCGTCGTTACACGGCTAATTATGTTTACGAAGAGCCGGGGGAATATCAAGTGACCTTCAGCCTTGGCGGAACGGAATCCGAGCCGGTGACGATTATTGTCAGAGATGAAGCGTCCGCATCTGAAACACCCTCGGCCCAAACAGATCCTGCGGCGTTATCCGGCGATAGCGACGAACCTGCCGGCAGGCCCGGTGGACTGGGTTGCCTGGGTGGATTGTTACCTCTATCGCTAATAGGGCTGGTTATTGGCTGGCGGCCAAAGCGTCGGCCGTGAATAACCGGGGGAGTGTAGACCGCAATCTACATTCCCCCCTCGCGTTTTCCATTTCCCGCTTAAATCTTTATACTATCCTCCAAATCTGAAACTGGAGGATTTTAACTTATGCCTTACACGCCCATTCTGGCTACCCTGGGTTACGTAATGTCACCCGACGGTAAACAAACCTTGCTCATCCATCGCAACAGCCGGGCTGGCGACCTGCATCTGGGCAAGTACAATGGTCTGGGTGGTAAACTGGCCCCCGATGAAGACATTGTGGCCGGGTTAAAACGAGAAATCCGCGAAGAAGCGGGCCTTGAATGTGAAGAGATTCTGCTACGGGGTACCATCAGTTGGCCTGGCTTTGGCAAAGAGGGCGAGGACTGGTTTGGCTTTATCTTTCGCATTGATCGATTTCGGGGCACGCCCTTTGCCGAAAATCCGGAGGGCACCCTCTCCTGGGCGCCAGTCGAGAAAATCCTGGACTTACCCCTGTGGGCGGGCGACCGCTACTTTTTGCCGCTGGTTTTCAACAACGACCCCCGCCAATTCCACGGGGTGATGCCTTACGACGGCGGCACCCCGGTGAGTTGGACCTATAGTTTAATTTAACCACCTGGCCGTGGAGGGTGTCTTTGCGTACTATTTCCCTATTGAAATTCTGCCACAAACCTTCATCATGAATTCATCATAAAAAAGCACAATCTTCTGACAACTATGGGCGTTTATGGGGAGGATACTATTGTTAGAGCCAGGCCAAAAACTTTTTGAATACGAGATTGTTCGCTTGTTGGGCCAGGGAGGATTTGCCGCGGTTTACGAAGCACGAGACCGCGTATTAGACCGCCGGGTGGCCGTCAAGCAGTTGTTGCTCGACAAAGCTAAAAACGAGAAAAATGTCAAACGCTTCATCCAGGAAGCCCGGGTTGCCGCGGCGCTCGAGCATCCCAATGTGGTTACCATCTACGGTCTGCGGATCGAAGATAAACGCATCTATATGATCCTGGAGTATCTGCCGGGGGGTAGTTTAAGGGATATGCTCGACCAACAGGGCAAACTTCCGGTGCAGCAGGGCATCAAACTTATCACCGGCATCTGTGAAGGGTTGGCCAAACTTCACGCCAGGGGCATTGTCCACCGCGATATCAAAGCCGAGAACATTCTGCTCACCGCCGACGGCCGGCCCAAAATTACGGATTTTGGCATTGCCCACGTTCCGCAAAAAGCCGGGGGAATGGCCTTGACCAAAGCCGGTTTTCAGCCCAGCACGGTCATCTTCAGTTCGCCGGAGCAATTTCGGGGCGACGAACTGGACGTTCGTAGTGATGTTTACCAGGTGGGCGAATTAATGTATCACCTGCTCACCGGACGGCATTATATTGACCTGGAAGAGATAGTGGCGCAAGCTGACTTGCTTGGGTTAAATCTTCGTCACGAAGTGAAATTATTCATGTTGCTGGAAAAAGCAATTTGTAAAGACCCCCCCGCAGACTTACCCATTCTTCGGCAAGAAGTTGGGGGCATTGCCAACGTCATTGAAAAAGCCTTGGCCAAACGCAAAGAGGATCGTTATGACGACATCCTGGATCTGGCCGCAGATTTGTGGGCAGCCCAGTTTGACCCCACGGTTGCTGCCCAACACCGTTAAAACTCCAAGTAATCTTTCATGCGGAACTTGACCAGCCAAGACAGCGCAGGTTGACCCGGTTCTTAGAACCCGCCTGAAAAGTAGGGTGGCATCCTTATGCCGCTCGCTCCGCATTTGGTATTCTTATGCTGAGCGTTGGCATCCTCAGTGGCTGGGTGAAATTTCTCTAAACTACTCACTTTTACCCTCATTGATTAACCACGGGCGTGATACAACTGCCACAAACGTTCCAGCACTTCCGCCAACCTGTTCCCCAACGCTTCACCCGGCGCGGTGGTAACATCGTCCTCGTTTTCAAAAACAACATAGGGCACTTGTTGTCCCTGAATAGTGATGAATTCAGGATCGGCGGCGCTCACCAATTCCCAATCACTCTCCTTATAAAGGCGTTCCAATTTCCTATCGGGTAGACCGTGTTCCAGGATGCTATCGGCGCGGTCGGGATTGAAACGCTTGCGATTTTTGCGCAGCGACTCCTCATACGACACGTTGATGTACAAAATCGCCGCCCGTTGCAGAACTTCCCAACTCAGGTGCTCAAACGCGCGGGCAAAACCGCCATGTTCGCTGCCCCGGGCAAATTCGATGATGGTCGTAAACCGGTTATGATAAGCAGGGTTATCGCGCAGCCGCTTGCCGTATTCCAGACAAATCCGGCGGATGAGCACATCCCACAAATGAGGCCACTTAAAATAGCTGTCCTCGGTGGTATGCAAGCGGGGATGGCCCAACTCGCTCAAAATGTGATCTTCTTCAAACCAGGTCCACAGCATGGGAAAATCGTCAATTTCCTCAAACTCGCCAATGTGGAATCGCTGGCGGCGAGTCGCTAAATCAGTTCGCTTGAGGTAGTCGATAATCTCACTTTTGCCCGCAGCCGGCCGGGCAATGAGCAGAAGGATGTCAAAGGTATTTTTGTTGTTCATAATATTAATCTCCCCCTGACCGCTCGCCGGGCGGCCGGTCATCAGCCTACCCTCCGGCGGGGGAAGTACAGGCCTCCTCTGGGATGGCAGATGGCAGCCGGATAGCGTCAGGATGAAAAATTGCTGATTTGGGCCGGGCAGATTTTAGAGAGACTGCGGTAAATCTATCTAATCCGGCGAGCGCACCAGGCGAATATTCTTCATCTGAAAATCGTCCCAGACAAAATTCCGGTGCTGGGTGTCGGGCAGTAAACGGACAGAGGTTATGGTGAACTCGTTGTAACCGGGATGCAGCAGGGATGCCGGGACGGTGCGCCGCATGGTCAGCCAGCGGCGGGTGTAATCCTGCTGTGGCAGGTCGGGCGAGAGGGAAACGCCGTTGATTGTAACGGCAGTGCCTATCTCGTTCAGTTGCATAAACTCCAGGAGCAAAGTCCAATCGGCGGAGCCGGGGTTAACCAGGTAAAAACCGCCGGTCCAGGTGAGACTGGGCTTGCGACCGCCAAACAACGGCCACCAGGGGGGACGTTCGTCGCTATCACCCAGGTGAATCACCACGTTCTTGCCCAAAATCTGAACGACATTCTGCGGTTGAGGTTGAGGTACCGGCGAATTCCGTTCGGCCCGGCTGCCAATGGCCTGCTGCCAGGCGTGGTAAGCCGGCCGGGGTTGACCCCGGGCATCTAGCAGGCTGTACCCCCCAAAAGGATCGCCTGCGGTTGGGATAGACAGATTCCAGACCGTGATCAACTCTACCCACGGCCACTCCCGCCGAATCAAATCCAGGGCATCGGCCAGGTAAGCGGCCTGCTGTTCCAGATTCACGTCGATGTCCGGTTGCTCGGGCGGCGGGTCAATAGTCCAGCCCATTTCGGTAATCCAGATCGGTTTGTCGGCATCGCCATGCTCAACCATCACGTTTCGCAGTTCGGCCAGGCGATTGAAGGTCGGATGTTCTTTATCACCGGCCAGCGCGCCCGGGGGCTGGCCAAAACTGTAGGGATGGGCTGCCAGCACGTCAAAATAAGCCGACGCTCCGGCGCGGTACATCTCGGCTAAAAAGAGACGCTCATCCATGGCTTGGGTGTCGTTGCTGTTAGTTGGCGCCAGGCCGGGCGCTATCACCAGGGCATCGGGGTCAACGGCTTTCGCGGCTTCATACCCTACCTGCAAAAGCTCGGTAAAAGCAATAGGGTCTGGCGGCGCGCCGCCCCACTCAATCGCCAGATTCGGCTCGTTCCAGATGATGTAGGCGTGGATCCGGCCCCGGTAGCGCGCCACAACCCGCTCCACAAACCGGCCATAATCATCCAAATTTTCCGGCGGCGCGTTGAGAGAGAGAGCCACCTCACTGGCCCAGGCTGGGTGCTGATCCAACCGGGCGATAACGTTTAGCCCGTAATATTCCGCCCCGGCTACCAGCTGATCGGTCACTTCCCAGTGAAACTGATCTCGAGTGGGTTCGATCTCCCGCCAGGGGAAGACCTGCACCATTGTATCCACCCCCGAATCTCGCGCCTGCACCAGCATTGTGTTATCAGGCCGCAGAGTATGCACGGCAAAACGCGGCGAAGTTTTGGCTTCGGTGCTACGACAGGCAACTGCCAGCGTCGCAACGGCCAACAGAAACAGGATTGGCGGGACGAAACGTAATCCGCAATTCGCAATATGTAATATCCGGCTCCCGGCTTCTATCCCCTGACCCTTGACCCCTGACACTTACTGACCTTCCCTCTTTTCACCCAACCAGACGCCGTTGGTGGTCACAATAAACATCTCTCCGTTTGGCCCCCAGGCCATCGACTCGATCACGTCTTCACTCACCTCGCCGGGGCCGATGGGCTGCCACGTTTTGCCGCCATCTACCGATTGGTACACGCCCTTATCATAAGCGGTGCCCGCAAATAACAATCGTGGTTCATGCGGGTCAACCAAAAATGCCGTAACCGACACATCTTCCAGACCATAGCCCCAACCGGGATCGTCATCAACACCCTGAACCGTAACTCCCTGATCAACACTACGATACGCCCCCCGGGTTGTGCCGATATAGAGCATCGAGTCGTTCCAGAAGCTCTTCGGCGCAACCTGCGCCGACAACGCCAGAATGGACTGATCCAGCAGCTTAAAGGCCACCGGCTGCCAGACGCCGCCCTGATAACTGTGGAAAAGACCGGCCTCGGTACCCACATACACAATGGGGTGCAACGGGTCAAAAGCCAGGCTGACGGTCTCGATAACATCACCCAAACCATCCCAACGAGCTTGCCAGGTTTGACCCCCATCCAGACTTTCATAGGGTCGTTCCCAGGCCGCCAGCAAAAACAGGTGATTAGGGTTTTGAGGGTCAACCGCCAATTGGGGCACGCCAACGCCTAAAGCGGGTAAATTCTGCCAGGTTGACCCGGTATCATCACTATGATACACGCCATCGCCAATGGTGCCCATAAAAATGGTGCCCATAAAAAGTGGAGAACTCTCTGGAGAGGCGGCCAGCGCACTGACTCGAAGGTTGGCCACAAGTTGTTGCCAACTCTGCGAATCCGCCTGCCACTGATAAAGTCCGGTCTGGGTTCCCAATAATACCTTATTTTCAATAGAAAGGAGAATCCGGGCATTGGGAACGCCCAACTCCGGCGCCAGACTACGCCACGTTTGCCCGCCATCGTCGCTGGCATAAACGCCGGTCCAGGCGGCGGCCAGCAACCTGGTCGGATGTTCAGGCCGACCGGCCACAGCCAGGTCCAAAATACCACCCCCCGACAGACCCACACCACCCTGCTGCCAGGTATCGCCGCCATCCAAACTGCGAAAGAGCTGGCCTTTGGCCGTACCGGCTCCCAAGGGACCATCGGGCAACCACAGCAGAGACGTCACCTCATCACTGGTCCAGTCCAGGGGCAGGGTATGCCAGGATCGACCACCATCATTGGTACGGGCCAGGCGGTCTTGCGTACTGAGGTCTTCAATCAGCTTGGCCAGGTTGTCATCTTCTACCGTTTGCTCTCGCAGGCTGGCAATGGCTTGATGGGGGTTAGCGGGATTAAGGGCGATATTGGTGGCATATTTCCCCGGATAAGTGTTCACCCAGGTTTGACCCCCGTCAGGGCTGGCAAAAACCCCCTGGCCCGATGTGCCGGCATAAAGATACTGGCCGTCCGGCGATACGGCCAAAGAAATGACCCCAACCGTCGCCAACGGCGAAACAGCCGCCACCAACGGCTCCCAGCCGGCGTCGTCCTCGGTTTGAACATACACGCCACCCGCATCGAGGCCCACAAAAACACGCCCACCGGCATCAGCCGCCAGGGCAAAGACCGCCACTGGCGGTAAATTTCCGGAGGCTGGCTGCCAGCTAATTCCGGCATCGGTACTGGCCAATAAACCATCCCGGGTGGCTGCCCAGGCCTTTACCTGGGGTTTTCCATCCGCCGGGTAAATCACCGGCAGCAAATCGAACACGGGATTGTCGGCCACCCCTTCGGCGCCGGTACGCCATGTCTGGCCGCCATCATGACTGGTGGCCAGACCGCCAGCGGCGTAATAACCAACCCAGAGGCGATCAGAATCCAGCGGGTCGGCAGCAACAGCTACCATAATCGCCTGACGCAGCAATCCTACTTCGGCGCGTTGCCAATGCCATTGGGGGGGTGTAATTTCTGGTTGGCAGCCGCTTAGGCCAAAAATGAGGCTTCCAAAACAAATTAGGATTTGATGGCGGAGACGTATCATTCCGGCAAACTTATCGGTCCAAGTTTTTCTGTACGGGCAACTTTACCATTACCCTGTCGCCATTGTTTGACCAAATTCTGACCATTCACCCACAATTCCAGCATAATAAATCTTTTGACTTTTGGCAATTTCTCTCGCACAAGAAACGGCCTTGGCCCTACCCGCAGCGATCACAAGGGTTCGTCTTTACCCTTTTGTGGAATCACGGTTCTCCATTAACAAAATGAATTCGACATTTTTTCCAGACAAAAAACGTCCAGATAATCTGGACGTTTTGCCAATGCCTGCTTTGTTGGCTGTAGTTACGCAGCCTTAGCTCTAAAATTCTCGTTCTCCACGCCAATCCAAAAATGGTGGCGCAGCACGTTTGAAGCGGGCTGCAAACGAATTCCCTTAATCTCACCGGATTCGCCATTCAACTCGGCCACATTCAGGTAACAGACGGTGGGCCGCCGGCCAAACTTGACCTGGTAGCGGGTCACTGCCTGTCCAATCTTATCCGACAATTTGCGGCGCGGGTCGTTATCGAACCACAATAAACCCTCTTTCATAATATGTTTACCTCCGGATAAAAAATGTGTTGTAAATATCATACAATGATAATTGGCAAAACACCGTCTGACCCCACTGCCAGACAGAGCTGCGCAAACAAATTCATAAATGGCCGCCTCTCCAGCAGCCAGTCAATGGCTCAAATTGCCAGCCGCTCATAGATCTTCCCAAAACGGCGGTAGAATATCGCCGGTGGTCTCGGTGTTTTCCTGGCCAATCACCTTGAAGTTACGCGATCCAGGCGAGATGGGACCCGCTGGCAAGGGCGGGGCATAGGTACCGTTGTGGTAGCCGTTGGGCCCCTGCCCGTTGACGACCACTACCGGCGGAAACTGATTGAAGTACCGGCTCTGTCCCGACTGAGTTTCCAGTTGTTTTTCACGCTGGCGCATCACCCAGACCAACAGGGTACTGGTGGGAATAGAGGCCAGCACGCCACAGATGATGCCAATAACCACGGCCATCGCATCAGGACTCATGCGGATGCCCATGACAATAGCCAGGGAAATGGCAAAAACCGTGCCAGTGATAGATAGAAATTTCTTCATAGATCACCTCAATTCATTTGATTAACCGCAACTGATGGCCAAACATCAGATCCAACCGGCGACGCCGTTTGGGTTGGGGAGAACCGGAACCGTTAGTCGAACCGATAGCGGCGCGACCGTCCGTCCCGGTAGCGGCTTGAACATTCTCTTCGATCAACCAGCGGCGGCTGCGGCGACCACCGGCATTCATCCGACTGACAATCTGCCTGATCTCCTGGGTATCGATATAGGCTGCCTGAAAACGGGTTACGTGTCCTTTGACCACCAGCAGAAAATCACCCCGGCCTAATAATTTTTCAGCCCCTGTGCCGGGGATACCGGCGGCAATTTTGGCATCGTCTGCACTGGCCACACTGCCGACCAGCCGGACCGGAAAATTACTACGGGTCAGGCTGCCGATACTGGCCACCAGCGGCTTCTGGGTACAGGCCACCAGGTGGATTCCGGCGCTTCGCCCTCGTTGGGTCAACCGGGTCATCAAACGATCCATTGCTCTGCCACCTTGCTCCATCAGGTCGGCCACCTCGTCGATAAAGATGACCACCCGAGGCTCTGAAATGTTTTCCCGGTCACGGCGGACCATTTCTTCGACCATTTCCCCCAACAGGAAAATGGCCTGATGCACCTCCTGCACGGGCGGTCGCAGCAGGTGGGGTAAACCGCCGCCAAAAGTGTCGAACCCCAAAAAGGGTTCAAAACCATTACCTTTGGGGTCAATAAAAACCAGCTGCACTTCACCCAGCCGATTGTGCATGGCCAAAGACAAGGCCATACTGCGCACCAGCGCTGTTTTACCGGAACCGGTAGTTCCGGCCACCAGCACATGGGCTACATCGGGCGAGGGCAAACGTAGCAGCAAAGGTACCCCACTTTCATCCATCCCCAGGATGGCGGTTTGTTTGGGGATCTCTTTCAGTTGCCGACACAGATTGAGTAAACGCACCACCTCGCCGTTTTCACGGGGCACGTCAACCTGTACGGCAGCTCCATGCCGCGACACGCGCACCTGTTGCGCTCCCAAACGTAAGGCCATCTCCTCCGATAAGGCCATGATGCGCGAAATCTTGGTAGTAACTTCGGGTAATACCTGATAGCTCACCCAGCGAGGCGTAACAATACCTCCCATAACCCGGCCAAAGACGCGATGGCTGTTTAAGACCATTTCAATTTGATCGGCTTGGTACTCTAGCACCCGACGCATATATGTCTCCTGATCAAGATTGTCCCCATCGAGGGACTGGTCTACTTGCTCAAGCATGGTCCGCTATGCCTTATAACAGATTTTTGTTATCTGAAACTCAAGCTGGTTGACACGTTGGATACTGCTCGAGTCTCCCGCTATTGGATTTGGTCAATCAGACGGTCAACCTGGCCAACCACCGGCAAGATATAGATCAAACTTGGCTGTATGGTGAAGCCTTCAAACCTCTCCGTCACTCCCCCCACCCTATTCTAATTCCTGTAGGTAAAGACCGGGTGACACTCACTAAAGTGAGTGTCACCTTATATTACTTTTTTCTTGTTTCCAAACTGAGTTTGGGAATGAGAAAATCTACTTCCAAAGCTTCACTCCACCTGGCGAATAATCGCCACGACCTTACCCTGGACGGCAACTGACTCAGGGCTGACAAAAATTGGCTCCATTTTGGGGTTGGCCGGTTGCAAACGAACATGGCCATTTTCTCGATAAAACCGTTTGAGCGTGGTTTCATTTTGGTCAATCAAACGTACGGCCACCATTTCGCCATTTTGAGCTTCAACTTGATGCTGCATAATTACAATGTCACCATGGTTAACCAGAGCATCAATCATCGAGTCGCCTTCGACTTTAAGGGCAAATAAATCGGCCCGATTCGGCACAATCGTGCAAGTCAACTCAATGGCTTCGCGGTTGTTATCCTCCACAAAGTCGGTGGGAGGACCGGCAGCAATCCGGCCCATAAACGGTACCTGCACGGTTTCACTTTCGCTGTTTAACCGGATACCTCGTGGCGTATTGGGCGAACGTTTCAGTAGGGCCGCGTTTTCCAATACCTCCAAATGGTAATTGACCAAACTTTTAGAACTGATATTTAACCCTTGTCGAATTTCTTCATAGGTGGGAGGATAGCCGTTTTTCTCAATAAAAGTTTCAATAAACGCCAGCATCTCCCGTTGTTTGTCACTAATCTTCATTTCTGTTACCTGGCTCCTTTCAACGTAAATGATAATAGAACGTACGTTCTAATATGCATTATACCAGAACGCACGTTCTAATGTCAAGTATTTGGCCGTTGATTTACATTAAAAAATGGGGAAAAAGAAACACGCCTGCAACGACCAAGGCGTGCCTGGAAAAGAGGAAATTATAGCAACCAGGATATTTTTTTGAGTCTTGGGGACCAGAAGGCTTATTACCGATTACACTTACGGCACCAGACACCCTGAGTAAACCAGAATGTGACGGAAACCGTAGCGACATGGGCTTATTCTTTGCCACCAAGGTCGCCAAAGATACTGAGGGTTTTCTGTATCCTCAGTACTCATCGCCGAGAGTCCAAAGCTGAGTCTGGGAACTTCATCACTTACGCCTGAGTTCTCCAAAAATGCAAAGCAGGACGCCACCAATGTAGAATTCTAATCTAACTGGCGAATAACCGTCACCACCCGACCTTGCACTTCGACTTTATCCGGGGCAACGTAAATGGGCTGCATGGTCTGGTTCTCAGGTTGCAACCGCACCCGGTTGCCTTCGTGGAAAAAGCGCTTGAGGGTGGTTTCTTCCTGATCAACCAACCAGGCGGCTACCATATCGCCATTATTGGCGGTGTTGGTATGGCGCATAACCACAATGTCGCCATCATTAATCAGGGCATCAATCATCGAAGTTCCCTGCACTTTGAGGGCATAAATATCTTTTTCGGCCGTGGGGACAAAGTCACGCGGCAGATCGATGGTTTCGTCGCTGTCGGCGGCATCGGCAAACACGCGCAACGGTTCACCCGCCGCAATACTGCCCAGCAAGGGCACCCGTACCAGGTTGATGGTTCTGGCCATTTCCTGCAAGCCCTCAGCCACTCGAATACCGCGAGATACCGTCCGGTCTCGATAAATGTATCCCGCCCGCTGTAAGGCGTCGAGATTGTAATTGACTACCGAGGTGGAGGTAATACCAACTGCTTTGCCAATTTCACGGATGGTGGGCGGATACCCATTGTCCAGGGTAAACGATTTTAAGAATTCCAGGATTTTGTTTTGTCGTTCGGATAGGGCCATAATCAAACTCTCCTTAATCGCAGCGGTCATTTGTTCCGACCATTTGTGCTAATCAATTATACCACGAACGGACGTTCTAAGTCAAATTCAAATCCAAACTTGACAACTTAAGGGAAAGGGAGATTTGGCCGATGGGCCGATGGGTCAACTGGCGGGCAAGATGGGCGCGGTGGTGGATCTGTTGACCCGCCTGCCGGTGGAAATTTGGTTTGAGGAGCAGTCCCAAGCCCACGATAGTAGCTTTATGCCGGCGTTGTTAGCCCTGTGCAAAATGTTGTTAGGTCCTATCATTACAAAGAGGCCATAAACTGCCGAACCCATTCGCGCAAGTCCCCATTGGATATAGAGTCCCCTTTACGTTTAATAACGTTCTGACTTTCTCGAAAGGACTCTTGCTCTAAACATTCGTCCGGCTCGTCACCGCGTAGCGTTTCATCGGCTAAAACTTCACCCGTTTGGGCAACAATTAACTTAAGATTGCGCTCGTAAACGTAGCGCTCAATCACATTCTTCGTTTCCTTATCTTCATCATCAACGTTGTAGTAGGGACAACTCTCAATCATAACTTCCCGTTCAGCATCAAGGCATAACACAAGCGCAACATCCCTGGCAGTGGTAGCCAGCATATCATCGGGAATAGCGTACGTATAGATAGTTAAATCTCCTGATACATTAGATTCTACGGCAATGAGTAGATTTTGACCGCCGTTTTGATTGTAAGTCGCAGCACTCGTCACACTTTGTCCCCGACAAACGTTCATAATATCGGCAAATTCCTGGTCAAGCTCATCACGCTGCCTGGCAGCAAAAGTACCAAACACAACTAACCCCACACAAATAAGCAATAACACCACAAGAATTCCCAAGATTATGGTACGTCTCGATTTCATAATTCCTCCTTTTGAGAATAGGATTTATCCCATTATCCTGCGGATTAGATACCATCTATTCATTCTCTCTCCACCGCATATACACTGCAATTATAAAACAAAAACCACGCTCATAGCAAACGCGGTTTTTCCTTACCCCCCTTTATCCTGTTGTTCTCGTCTTGTTTCCAAAACGCCTAACAACTCGCTATGTGCGGCTCGCCCCGAACCATTCTATCAAAACCTACTCCCCCACGCAAGACGACTCTCAATCAAAAGCGCGGCTCTTGGGGTTGGCTACATTTGTTAGCCAGTCCCCGTGCCCAGGAGGGAGACTATCAGGTACTAGATTTTTCACCTAAACCGTAATTTGAATTTTTTTGATCTCCCGGGCAACTTCTTCGGCTTCAAGCTGCAAATTTATCTGTTCCAAAGCGGTGGCGGCCACGTGGCCCAAAATGGACAGCAAGGCCACATCCGCCTCGGCAAACTCATCGCCATTTTGTTTATTAATCAGTTGAATGACCCCGATCACCTTGTTGCGCGTAATCATGGGCACGCACAAGATCGAACGGGTGAAGAAGCCAAATACTTCGTCAACCTGGGGCGAAAATCGCCGATCTTGCCGGGGGTTGTTGACCACCAGGGCTTTACGATGCGTTGCCACCCAACCGGCAATACCTTCATCGCCCTTCAAACGATAGCCCTGTAACGCTTTGCCAATATCGCCGTGGACCACCACAAAGCCCAATTCATTAGTTTCCTCATCCCGGATGAGCAGCGAGCCACCTTGGGCCTTGAGCAGCCCCATGGCATTGCGGAGAATTTGGTCGAGCAAATTGATTAAATTTTCTTCAGAGACAATTTTTTGGGTAACCCAGTGAAGTTCTTCCAGAGCGCCAATATATCGGCGCAAGGCCAGATTTTCCTCGCGCAGAACCTCGTTTTCTTCCTTGAGCCGAGCATTTTCCTGCTGTACAAACCGTAGGGTTGACATGTTCTCCACTCCCCAGCACGCCCACAATAAATGGTCAAAATAACATAACCCAGTATAACAAAAATCAGGGCGAGATACAATACTTTTGATGGGTATTTATTACCATTGGAGCAAAATCGGTTTCTATGCGCCCCATACCACGTTTGCGAATTTGCCCTGTCACACAACTTGCCAGAAATTACATAAAAGTTTAGAGTCACCCAACCATGCGCCTATTCTGGGAAATCAGCAAGCTATCGCTACAACGGCACCTAACCTATCGGGCGGCGACGGTAGCCGGATTACTGACCAATGTATTTTTTGGCCTGCTGCGAGCCGCGGTCCTGGTCGCTTTGTACGGCGCCCGGCAAGAGGTGGCCGACCTTTCGGTGCGGGGAGCCATTACCTATACCGGCCTGACCCAGGCGGTGATTGCCTATCTGAGCATCTTTGGCTGGTACCACATCATGAACTCGGTGTATAGCGGCGAAGTGAGTTCCGACTTATTGAAACCACTGAGTTACTTTACTTTTTGGCTGGCTCAGGATGTAGGCAGAGCGTTGGTCAATCTGTTTCTACGGGGGATGGCCATCATGGTCATCTACGCCCTGATTTTTGAAATTACCGTTCCCTCCAGTTTGGGGCAGTGGTTGGCCTTTGCTCTGGCTTTGGGGCTGGGACTACTGGTCAGCTTTGCCTGGAGTTTTTTGGTCAACCTGTCTGCCTTTTGGACCCCCAACGCGGTGGGCATTGGACGCTTTGCCTTTGGTATCACCTGGGTGATGTCGGGCTTTTTTATGCCGCTGCGCTTCTTTCCCGATTGGTTTATTACCCTCTGCAAACTCACCCCGTTTCCGGCGATGGTCAACACCATTGTGGAAATCTATCTGGGGGTGCTGACCAACCGAGAGATATTATGGGCGCTGTTGGGCCAGGTAATGTGGCTGGTCATTCTTATTGTAATGGGCCAGTTAGTTTTGCGGGCCGGTGTACGCCGGTTGGTTATTCAGGGAGGTTAAGGTGTGGTTCACGCTTGACACCTACCGGCGCTTGACTGCCATCCAGATTCGGTCCCAACTGCAATACCGGGTGGCCTTTTTGTTGGAAATGGTTGCCGCCGCCCTTATTTTATCCACCTTTTTTGTAGCCATTGTGCTAATTTTTCAACGCTTTGGCCACATTGCCGGTTGGACCCTCGGCGAAGTGGCTTTTTTGTACGGGTTGGTCGAACTGGCCTTTGGCACCATGGATATGATTTTTAGCGGCTTCGACCCCGGCTACTTTGGCCAGCAAGTGCGCCGGGGTACATTTGACCAGTTGCTCCTCCGGCCCCTCAACATCACCCTGCAAGTTTTAGGCTCTCAATTCGTCATCCGGCGGTTGGGGCGAATTATGCAGGGCGCGGTCATCTTTGGCCTGGCCTTGACCTTGCTAGATATCCACTGGACTACCGGCAAGCTGATGTATTTACCCGTTGTGTTGATGGGCATGGTTTGTTTTTTTGGCGGGCTTTTTATCATCGGCGCTACCATCACTTTCTGGACGGTTGAGTCGATTGAAGTGGTCAACATCTTCACCTACGGCGGCAGCGAGATGATCTCCTATCCCATGCACATCTACCCCGGCTGGCTACGCCGTTTCTTCACTTTTATTATCCCGGCAGCCTTTCTCAACTATTACCCGGCGCTATATTTTTTAGACAAATCTGACCCGTACCACCCGCCACTCATCGCCTCTTTTCTGGCTCCGGTGGCCGGGTTTGGCATGCTGGCCGTGGCCCTGCTCTTCTGGCGATTCGGCGTTAAGCATTATCAAAGCACAGGGACGTAACCGATGAGCATCATTACCGTCACTAACCTACAAAAACACTTCAAAATATTCAAGCACCATCGCGGTTTTTGGGGCGCCCTGCGGAATTTAACCAGCCGCAAAGCCCAAATCATCCGCGCCGTCGACGGCATCAGCTTCGACATTCGACCCGGCGAACTGGTCGGCTACCTCGGCCCCAACGGCGCCGGGAAATCGACCACCATCAAAATGCTGACCGGCTTGCTGGTTCCTTCCGGGGGAGAACTGCGGGCCAACAGTTACGTGCCCTGGCAAGAACGGCGGCGCTACGTGGCTCACATCGGGGCCGTGTTTGGACAAAGGACGACCCTGTGGTGGGACTTGCCGGTGATTGAGTCGCTGGATTTGCTGCAACACGTCTACAAAATCCCGGCCAACCGTTTCCGCCGAAATTTAGACGAGTTCCGCGCCTTGCTCGATCTTGACGCCTTTCTGGATACCCCGGTTCGCGCCCTGTCCCTGGGCCAGCGCATGCGGGCCGACATTTGCGCCGCCCTGCTGCACGACCCGCCCTTGCTGTTTTTGGACGAGCCGACCATCGGGCTGGACGTGGTGGCCAAGGAGCGCATTCGCCAGTTCATTCGGCACATCAACCAGCAACGCAACACCACCATCATTCTGACCACCCACGACCTCTCTGACGTGGAAAAACTGTGCGACCGGGTGATGATTATTGACCACGGCAAACTCCTGTTCGACGGCCAACTGGCGACGCTCAAAGACCGTTTTGACGGCAAACGCGAACTGGTGGTAGATTTTGCCGAAGCTTATCCCCAGGTTGACATCCCGGGGACTCAAATTGTGGAGCGGGATGGCTTACGCGTGACCTACCAGTTTGAACGAGAAACGATAACGGCTTCGGCCCTTATCGGCCAGCTTTCAGCCCGCTTTCGCCTCCGCGACCTTTCGGTGCGGGAGCCGGACATCGAGGCGACGATACGCCGGATTTACGAGGAACGATTGTTGGAGGTTTGAGTAGGAGAATTTAGGGAAACAGGCAGAAACCTGGGGGAATCTATCATCAGGCCCGCCGGCCAACCGTCGTTAATGGTCACAGGGATTTTTCAAGCCGGGCCAGCAAAAGGGGAGCGACTTCTCTGGCCTCGCCGCGCTTGCTTTTGAGAGCGATTGCGCCGGTAACGACCTGCTTCAAAATCGGCATGGAATGGGCCGGATTGCCCCGGGCGGCCACGGTGTTGTCCATCAGGGCCAGCAGCGCCTGGCCGGGGGTGAGTTGGCGAGGCCGCCACGCGGCTTCGGGCTGATAGTCGGTGACAACCACCAGGCCCACTGGCAGCGGTTCGACACCCGTTTGCCCGCCGAGCGACTCAACTGGGGTTTTGCGGATGGGTTGTCCATTATGGCCGCGAATGGAGAGAGGACGGGAATACGGGCGCACAAATCCCTCTTTATCCAGCACGGCAAACTCGTCCGAATAGTAGGCCGCCCCGGCCTCAATCAGCGCTTTGACCAGGGTAGTCTTGCCGGTCATGCTACGACCTGGTATGAGGATGGCGCGACCCTGCCAACCGACCACCCCGGCGTGAACAAACAGACAATCCGAGGCTCGAAAAGCGGTCAGCAGTTCGGCGTGCTGTTCGAGGGTGGTTAACAGAGGCGGCAGCTCCAAGCTGCGGGCCAGCAACGCCGACCCGCAGTAAAGCAGGTGGTAGTTGCGCTGGCCTTTGCGTTGACTCGTCGGGGCCAGGCGTAGGGAATACAAAATATCCACCTCACCGGTGGGCGCGCGCTGCCAGCCCAGGGGTAGATGGGGTGTAGCTTGCTCCAACGCCGCCGGGTCGTTGCTGCGCAGGCCAAAGCGCAAACCATAAGCGATATAACTCAGTCCATCCGTCCAGCCTAGACGGTCAACTTTGGCCTGTCAGACGGTGGTGTGGGGTAGAGTGGGTAAGGGATTGTTTGACATTTTTTCCTAAATGTTGGGTCTCGTGCCTCGACCCAACCTACAAAGTGTGGTTGGGTTGAACGCAGTGAAACCCAACGTATTCCTACTCCTGACCAACATTCTGGGGAAATGATATAGCGACTCCCGCTCCCCAATCGGCGAGATAACGGCCCGCCTCAACATAACGCCGAAAACTGGAATATTCCCAATCTAGCGGCGCATTGACCAGGCCATGCTTGACCGGGTTGTAATGAATGTATTCCACGTGCCGAATGAAATCATCCTCATCCCGGATTTGATGTTCCCAAAAGCGGCGCTGCCACATCGCCTTTTCTTGTTTACGCTGCCGGGATGGAGAAACTTGTCCCTGATAGGTAGGGTCACAGTGACGGCTGAAATGGCTTTTGATGAGTCGCCAGCGGGTAGAAAAATCAGCATCACCGGCAGGCAGCCCAGGGCAATCGCGTGTATTATGTAAAATAATTTGATAAATAGGATAGCAGAGGTCATACTTTCGTGAAACTAATTCAAATCAG
>JAFGNV010000088.1 GCA_016926805.1 Anaerolineae bacterium | reverse complement strand
TACAACTTGTGCGCGACCGCAAAACCTTTATGTTCCTGCTCATCTTGCCGGTGACTTTTACCTTCCTGTTCGGCTATGCCTTTGGCGGTTTCAGCGGCACAGCGGACTCGCGCCTGCCGGTGGGCTACCTGGATCAAGATAATAGCCGCTTGAGCAATACCCTGCATAGTCTGCTGGCCAACTCCAGGGTCATTCGCCTGGATAAAGACCAAAGCCGGTCAATATCTGATTTGGAGCAATTGGTGACCGAGGAAAACTTGGCCGCGGCTATCATTGTTCCGGCCAGGTACGGCAAGGATTGTTTGGCCGGTAAGCACCCCCGGCTCACGCTACTGACCGGCGACTCTTCCGCTGCGGCCACAACGGTTGAAGCCGACATTTTGACTGCGGCCAACCGGCTGGACAGCGCCGTGAGCATGGCCCTCAGCATGGAACATGTCACAGCCGGCCGGCTGCCGTTTGATTATGCTTTTGAGCAAAGTCTGTCGGCCTGGGCAGAGCCGCCTGTGGCCATCACCGAAACAACCAGCGCGGTCCGGTCAAGTGGAGGAAATGAGGAACTGGCCCACACCTCGCCCGGCATGATGCTGCAATTTGCCATTGCCGGCCTGCTGACCGCCGCGCAGGTCATTGTTTCAGAGCGCAAATCGCGCGCCCTGCAACGCCTGCTCACTACCGCCACCCGCCGGATACACATTTTGTTGGGCCACTACCTGGCAATTTTCAGCCTCATCTTGACCCAGTTTCTTTTGCTCATTTTTTTTGGTGTATTTGTGCTGCACGTGGATTACTTACGTCGGCCAGACGCCACCTTATTGGTGGCCGGGAGTGCCGCCATGTGCATTGCGGCGCTGGGCCTGCTGATTGGGATTTTGGCCAGGAGCGAGGAACAGGCCGTTACCTTTTCGCTCATTCCCATGTTTGTGTTTGCCGGGTTGGGCGGGGCGTGGGTACCGCTGGAAGTGACGGGGCCAACATTCCAGGCCATCGGACATATCTCGCCGGTTGCCTGGGCCATGGACGGTTTTAAAAACGTCAGCATCCGCGGTTTGGGCATTGGCTCGGTGTTGCTCCCCGCGTTCGCCTTAGTCGGTTATGCCATTTTGTTCTTTATGCTTGCGGCTTGGCGATTCTGGAGAAGTGAGGAACGTTAATTGAGGAATAGCTATGGCGCAACGACATAAAAAAGACACCCTCACCCAACCGGGCGAAGGCATCTCCGCTAATGCAGCTTCCTCTGAAATCTTGACGAATGAGAGAGAAAGTATTCCTTAACGACTGAAACCGGCTAAGGTTGTTTAGCTTGAAGCCCTCGGACGGATTTGAACCGACGACCGACCGCTTACAAGGCGGTTGCTCTACCAACTGAGCTACGAGGGCAGAAATCAGACTTTGGCTTTGTTCATAAATAACTTCGCACTTTGTGCTTGTTATTTACAAACAAAGCTGGGAAGTTGTTTTTGAACAACTTCTTTGATGAGGAATCTAACAAAATTTGGGAATTTCGTCAAGTCGGTAGCTCCGCCTTAATCGGATAATCAGTCGATGAGCCTCATTGTTTTCCATAATCTGGATATCCGAGAGACGTTCTGCTATTGCCTCAGCCCCGTTCAATTCATAACCGGCATGCGTTGAGGCAATCGCTATTACCTGCATCCCGGCGGCGTGGGCGGCGCTAATACCCGCGGGAGAGTCCTCAATCACCACGCATCGATCAGGGGCTAGCCCCAATCTCTTGGCGGCCAACAGACATGGTTCGGGCGAGGGCTTGCCCTGGGTCACATCGTTGGCCGTAATCAGGATGGTGGGGAGGGGTAAACCGGCATGTCTTATCCTAGTAGTGGCGACATTGCGCGTGCCGGAGGTGACAATGGACCAGGCGTCGGGGGGCAGGGAATTTAGTAACCGGGCTGCGCCCTCTATTTTCTTCACGCCGTCGGTATCTAGCACTTCCGCCGCTTCAAAGAGGCGGGCTTCGGTTTCAACGGGCAGGTGGGGGGCAACGAGACGCATCGTTTCAACGGTTGGACGTCCGTGCATAACCCGCATTATTTCAGCCAGGTCGATACCATTGGCTGCGGCCCACTCCTGCCAATGGCGAACAATGCAATTGGTAGAGTCGATCAATACACCGTCCAGGTCGAACAAAATTGCGTCACATTCGAGTTGCCTCATTTTTATTCCCTATCAAGTTATGGCTGGTTCTTGGGTGCGTCCAGAATTTTGTGCAACCCTCAGTTGCCCGAAATCTGGACAAACCAGGGGGGATTCGGGGGAAACCCCCACACCCCCCGCCTGTCCTAAAATCTCGGACAGACCCTCGGTTCCTTCTCGGCAGATACGGCGACAATTTCTCCCTTTGCCTCGCCCAAAATCTCCCGGTAAACTTTGACCGTGTTTTGAGCCACCGCCGCCTGGGTGTAGTTTTGAACCACGCGCTGCCGTCCTTTACGGCGTAACTCCTCGCGTAGTTCGATATCATCAAGCAAGCGTTGGAGTTGGGCGCGTAATTCCTCTACGCTGCCCTCGGCAAAAGTGAGACCCGCATCACCGATGACCTCCGGGATGGCGCCGGAGCGCGCCCCCACCGTAATCACGTCACAGGCCATTGCTTCGATCAAGACTCGACCAAACTGCTCTTTCCAATTAGCCCGCGAGAGCGAGGGCAGCACCAGCACGTCCAATCCACTGAAATAATGGGGCAGGTGGTGCGTGGGCATTTTTTGATCAAAGGTCACCCGCCCGCCAAGCCCTAACCACTGGACCATTTTTTCCAATCGAGGCCGGTCGGGGCCTTCGCCCAGAATTTGAATAGTCCAGGGGCCGACCAACTTCTGGGCCGCCTGCAAGAGAATTTCCAATCCTTTTTCTTCAATCAACCAGCCAACATAGCCAATGGCCAGCGATGGCTGGCTGGGACGCCGGGCCAGGCGATATTTTATCACACTGCGGCGTTCTTTACGGATAGGGCGTGGATGGCGGTAATAAATAGCCGGGTCAACGCCAAATTGGGGAATGAGATAGATGGGGCCGTGATAGCCCTTACGCTGCCATACCTGGCCGGACTCGCTGTTGCCAACCAGCAAGGCATCGGCATGATGGAGCACGTAACGCTCCATCAGGCTAAAGGGTGGGGGGTAACGACGCAGCAGGTTTTGCCAGCTAAAGACAACGGTTTTGGCCCCAACCGAGCGGGCCAAACACATGGCCTGAAACGTGGCCAGGTTGTAGGGTTCTTCGTCAATGTGAAAAACGTCGGGCCGAATGTTGCGCACAATTTTGTGTAGCCTGGGGTAGAAATGCAGGTGATAATGGCCGTTAAAAGCCATGTTGGTAACCACCAGTTGGTAGCCCTGCGTATGGATTTTTTCCAGCCGGGTGAACGTGCGCGGATCGTCCCAGTAAGGCGGCACCACCACCGTCAGTTCAACGTTGTCGATGGCGGCCATTTCTTCCAATTTCTTTTGATACGCGCCCACGATGCAGGCTTTGGAGAGCATGAGTACTTTCATAAGTGGTTCATATTTTAGATAACAAGTGATAAGTGTCAAGTGTTAGATGTCGGGTGTTATGTACCGGCTATGATGCTCCGATAGGCCTGAAGTATTTGTTGAGCGGTTTTCTGCCAGTTAAATTTTTTAACCTGGGTAAAACCGCGTTCCACCATTTCGTGATTGGTCTCCTCCTCGGTGCAGAGGCGAATGATGGGCGCGGCGAGATGTTTGGTGTCGTCGGGGTCAACTTGAAAAGCAGCAGGCCCGGCCAACTCGGGGATGGAGGCGGCAGTGGTGGTAACCACCGGCGTGCCGCAGGCCATAGCCTCTAACACCGGCAGGCCAAAACCCTCGTAGCGCGAGGGAAAAACGAACACCGTGGCTGCGGCGTAGAGCAGCGGCCGGTCCTCTTCGGCAATCCAGCCGGGGGTGATGATGTATTCTTCAAGGCCTAACTCGCGGGCAATGCGCAACGGGTCGGGGAAGAAGGGGGTGTCTTCTTCCGGCAAACTGCCGGCCAGCACTAGCGGAAACTGGTCGCTCAGGGCGGCGCTGACCCAGGTGTAGGCATGGAGCAGGGCGCTGATGTTTTTTCGCACGTCGTAACCGCCGAGATACAGCACAAATTCCCCGGGTAAATGGTACTTTTTTTTGACGTTTACCAATTGTCGCCAGGTTTGCGCGGGTTGGAAGGAGGGGGCCGGAGCCAGGTAGATAACCCGTACCTGTTCATCGGGCCGGTGGAGACGCTGCACAATGTCGCGTTTGCTGGCCTGGGAGTCGGCCAGGATGAGGTTGGCGCGGGGCGCCGCTGCCGCCGCCAGCGCAGTATAGAGGCGCACCAGCATATTGACCCGATATTCAGGGAGCACCATCGGAATGAGGTCGTGAATGGTCACTGCCGTGGGCACGCCGGGCGAGAGAGATGAACCGAAGTAGGGCACGTGGGCCACATCCACGTTCAGGATGCGGCAGACGCGGGGAAACGTGATTTGCTCAAACCAGACTTTGGCCAGGTTGGAGGCCTGGTTGGGTAAGGGCGTAGGGGCCTGATGACTGCTGAGCCGGTCTGAGTCTGGCTTTATCTTGAAAGGCTTGGGCGAGACCAGGGTAATGTGCAGGTCTTTGTCGGCATCCAACAAAGCAGGTAGCAAGTATTTTAGATACTGCCCACTGCCTACCGAGGGGTTATCCCAAAACCAGGCGTTGATGGCTATTTTCAAAGTTTGCGTCCGTTTGATAGTTATTGAGAGTCTGGCAGAGGTGGCGCAGGAGTTTCCTGGAGAAGAAATTGAAAAAACTCTCCGTGCATCGCTGATATCCTCTGGGGAACCCTGTGACCTGAAAGCTGTGTTACCATTTTTTACGGATGGGAATCCCGGCCTCACTTAGCTCCTCTTTTATCTCAGCAATGGTGTACTGGCCGGTGTGAATCATGCTGGCGATGATGGCGGCGTCGGCTTGGCCGGTGGTGAACACATCTACCAGATGTTGCGGCGTGCCGCCGCCACCCGAAGCGACAACCGGGATGTTGACGTTGCTGGAAATCAGCGCGGTCAGGTGGAGTTCGAACCCCTCGCGGGTGCCGTCGGCATCCACGGAGTTGACCACAATCTCGCCGATCCCCAAATCCTCGGCCTGTCTGGCCCAGGCCAGGGCGTCAAGGCCGGTGCGCTCGCGGAAGCCGCGGATGGTGATTTCGTAGCCGCTGGGAAATTGGGGGGCGTCGGTTTTGACCGGGTCCATCCCCAAAACTATATTCTGGCTGCCAAACGCGCGCGCGCCTTCGGCAATTAGCCGTGGATTTTTTACGGCTAATGAATTAACCGACACTTTCTCGGCTCCGGCGTGGAGCACGCGATACATGTCGTCCAGGGTAGAAATGCCCCCACCCACGGCAAAGGGAATACGGATGTGGCGGGCCACCCTGGCCACCATGTCAATGTCGATGGGGCGGCGCTCTGCTGAGGCGGTGATATCGTAAAAGACCAGTTCGTCGCAGCCGCCGTTGCTGTAGGTAACGGCCATTTCAATGGGGTCGCCCAGATCAACGTTGTTCTGAAATTTGATACCTTTGGTCACAACCTTATTACGAACGTCTAAACACGGAATAATTCGTTTGGTTAGCATGTGCCATCCCACCGGCTGAAGTTTTCGAGCAATTTCAAACCAATGCGCCCCGACTTTTCCGGGTGAAATTGAGTGGCCAGGAAATTATCCTGGCCCGCAATCGCAGTAAAATTAACTTCGGCGTAGTCAGTTTGACCAATTGTCAGGGCCTCCTGCGACGGCGCGCAATAGTAACTGTGGACAAAATAAAATTCGCTTTCGTCCTCGATGCCCAGCAAAAGTGGGTGTTTCTTTTTGATGGTCACCCTGTTCCAGCCCATGTGGGGAATTTTGTACCTGGCCCGGGTGGGGCTGAAGCGTTTGACCTGCCCCGGAATGATGCCCAGGCAAGGCACGCCGCCGTCTTCTTCAGAAAATTCAAACAAAAGCTGCATGCCAAAACAAATGCCCAAAAACGGGTCGCCTTGCCCAATTTTGGTCTTGATGGTTTCGCTCAGGCCGGTCTGGTTGAGATATTCCATTGAGGCGCCGGCAGCGCCCACGCCGGGAAAAACCACCCATTCGGCGGCTAAAATGGTGTCAGCATCATGGGTGATTTCGGCGGCAACGCCGAGGGCTTGAAAGGCTAATTTGACGCTGGTCAGGTTGCCAGCTTTGTAGTCGATGATGGCAATCACAGTGTTTCCCTTTTAATGCTAAAAGTGACCTGACGTTATGGGAGGACATTGTAGCATATAAAGTAGAGACGAACAATCTTCAATTCAGATGGGTGTATTTCAAATGAGTCAAAAAAAGCGCCGCAGGCCGGGGGGCTTGGGGGGTGTCCCCCCAATTTCTCCCCTCTCTCTGATTCAAATGAAACACACCCAATTCAGATCATCCTATTCTATTCTTGCCTATACTTGCCCCGACAAGGGGTTGGGGTTTTGGGATTAGACACTTATACAAGGGTATGTTATTATAAATGCGAAATACCGCATACGATGGCGCACAATCGTATGCGTATCATGATTTATGGCATTCACTGAATCCTCTCACCGGGCCGGAATGGGTTACGATGCGTGATATTGCTCGCGAAGCCAACGTTTCGCAGAGCACAGTATCGCGTATATTGAGTCGTTCACCCTCTAACGTGCCTATCAGTGAAAACACCGGCAAAAGATCCTGGCGGTTATTGAAAAGCTAAATTACCATCCCAAAGTTGAATAACTGTAACGATCATCCTCAAATGTGACATTGCCAAATGGTTACAGTTTTGAAATTGTAACCCGATAATTGGCCGAGTTAACCCGGTGTATGACCCATTACAGTTGAATAACTGTAACGATCATCAGAAGAATCAAAACTATCTTGAATCATCCTGGAGAATACGTTCACATGAAAGACACAACCATCAATCTACATTCTGGCTTTCAGATTGGCCCCGTTGACCCCCGAATCTTTGGCGGTTTCCTGGAACACATGGGCCGGGCCGTTTACCAGGGCGTGTATGATCCCGACTGCGCCCACGCCGATGAAGATGGCTTTCGCACCGACGTGCTGGATGCCCTGAAACGCCTGCAATATACGGTGATGCGCTATCCCGGCGGCAACTTTGTCTCCGGTTATCATTGGACCGACGGCATCGGCCCCCGCGAGCAACGCCCGACCGTCCGTGATTTGGCCTGGCAAAGTACCGAACCCAACCTGATTGGCACCGACGAATACATCACCCTTTGCCGGAAAATGAATTGGACGCCCATGCTCACCGTCAACTTGGGTACCGGCACGCCGGAAGAAGCGCGTAATTGGGTGGAATATTGCAACTCGCCCACCGGCACCAAATACGCCGATTGGCGGATGGCCAACGGTAATGAGCAGCCGCACGGAGTCAAATTATGGTGTCTGGGCAACGAGATGGATGGTCCCTGGCAACTTGGTCACGTCCCCGCCGACCAGTATGCCATCCGCGCGCAGCAGGCGGCCAAGATGATGCGCGATACCGATTCCTCGATTGAGATGGTCGCCTGTGGCTCGTGCAATGTTGACCTGCCCACTTATCTGGAATGGGACCGGCAGGTGTTAGAGTATATGGGTCAGTGGGCCGATTATATCAGTTTGCATCGCTACGTGGGCAATGAAAATAACGACACGCTCGACTATCTGGCCGTGGCCAACAGCATCGACCGGCAGATCGAGCAGATCGATGCCATTTGTCGCTACGTGCAGGGTAAACATCGTAGCCCCAAGCGCACTTATTTGTGCTTTGATGAATGGAATGTGTGGTATCGCGCCCGTGAGCAAAAATATACAGATGGTCAGGGCAAATTTGCCCCCCATCTGATCGAGGAAGTTTATAATTTGGAGGACGCGTTGGTGGTAGCCGGATTTCTCAACAGTTTCATCCGCCACGCCGACGTGCTGAAAATCGCCAATCTGGCTCAGATTGTCAACGTGATTGCGCCCATCCTGACCGAGGGGGACAAGATGCTCATCCAGTCCATTTTTTATCCATTGGAGATGTACGCCAAACGGCGAACCGGAATTTCGCTCCAACCTTCAGTACAGGGACCGGCGTACGAAGGCAAAACCAACGGCCAGGCAACTTATATTGACCCCAGCGCTATCTTGAACCATGGGCAATTGAATGTCTTTGCCACCAATCGCCATCCGGTAGAGACTGCGACCGTTCACCTGAATCTGGCCGATGGCGAGATTAGCTCTTTAGTCAACGCCGAGCTATTGACCGGCCCCGAGGCCGCCACCGCCAATTCTTTTGAGCAGCCCCATTTGGTTCAGGCCCAATCCTTCACCGAGGTACGCCTGGCCCACGGACAGGCAACGGTAGAACTGCCCCCCCTGTCTGTATTGGCCGTAACTCTTCAGCTTGGATAATGCCCGTTCTAATGTCCCCACTTCCTGGGGTAAAAAGGGGGTCGAGCCAGACTTCGGAAGTCTTTGCCGGTAATTCTGTGAATGAATATCCGGCAGGGATTTCCGAAGTTTTATACTGGCCGTTTAACCTCCGGACGCCCTGCCCCAAAACAACAAAGGTTTAGTAGTTACCCCATTTCATTCCAATGTAAAGAGCGCCTGCGGCGGATCAACCAACGCCTCAAAACTTCGCGCCTTCAGAGTGGCCTCTTTTCCACCGACCTCAAAAATAATGCGTACCGGTAATTGTGTTGCCTCATCGCCCCAGAAGATCAGACGATCGCCGTTGGCAAATGCCAGGGAAATTTTTTGCGCCGGGCCGTGACCGGTTTGCCCGGTTTCCAGGGTGGCGGTTTGGGGGGGTGTAGCTATGAGCCGGTCGATTGTGGCAAACGCATCCGTCACCGGGGAGAGGCGGGGGGAGTCAAGCCTGACCGGCGGTTCTGAGTCAAAACGATTGGATTGCCAGGCCGTTTGGCCGTCAAACGCCAGCGTTTCCCCAATTAGGGCCGGAGCTACTGATTCCAGAATCTCAAAACGATAGCGTTCGCCCACTCGCCAAGTTTCTACCGTCAGGGGGCCACCCACTGGCGCAGCGGGCCAGTCAAGCTCCCACACAATGTGCTGGTCGGCGTGCCAGGCAGCGGCTACAATCGCTTGAGCCTGGTCGGGCGACATGGGGTGACCGGTGGTGCAGGTCGGCAGCGCCAATAACCCCACCAGAGCCGTAGAAATTACTTTCAGCAACATAGCTTAAATTATAACCAATTTGCCGGGATGACCAACAAAAGCACTTGTAAGCGAGTTGGGGATATGGTATAATCCATCCAGTATTCCGCTTAGGGAATGCTCAGGAGGACAGGAATGATTGAAGTCAAAATAGATAGCATTCGTGTCAGTCTAATGTCTCAACACCGGGTGGTAGTGTTAAAGGAGGTTGACGCCGAACGTTACCTCCCCATCTGGATTGGTCCATTTGAAGCTGATGCCATCACCGTCCAACTGCAAGAAATTCAGGTGGCTCGCCCGCTGACCCATGACTTGTTGAAGAGTATCATCGATGAGATGGGCGCGACCATTTCTCACATTATGGTGAGCGAACTGAAGAACGATACCTTCTATGCCCGTATTGTAATGGATGTGAATGGCAACAGCATGGAAATCGACGCCCGCCCCAGTGATGCCATTGCTTTGGCGGTACGGGTGCACGCGCCGGTATTTGTGGCCGAAGAAGTGATGGAAATGGCCTCGATTGTGCCGGAGCCCAGTCTGGAAGAGGTTAGCCCGGAAGGTGAGTCAATCCCCCTTTCGGAAGAGGAGGAAGAACAACTCTCTGTCTTTCGAGACTTTATTAACGAACTTGATCTGGACGACCTGGAAAAGAAGAATTAAGCCCCTTGAAGCCCCTTGGGTGGTAGAGAAGCGTGTAGAGCTGCCTGGTGACAGGCCTGATCACCCCAACCCCGCCTTGCTTCGCGGCAAGGCTTTGCCTCGTGGTAAGCATGTAATCGCAACAAAACCGGATAAATGATTTTTCACGTAAAGAGAAGTGGCTTGCTGATGTCCGGTAGCAGAGACGTTTCAAAACTCCAACTGATACAGCAAATAACTCTGCCCGGCTTTGGCCCCATTGCGTTTCAAAAACTTGGCGCCCAGTGACACCGTGGGAAACGGCCCAAAGGTCAGGCTTTGCCAGCCGTGCTGGTGGGCGGTCAGCATGGCCTGGTGCAACAACTGGGAACCAATGCCTTGCCCCCGCCGGCCGGGCAACACCGCGCCGTAGAGAACCCGTCCGTGCGGCGCCGGTCTGCGGCCAGCCCAGCCCAGGCCAGCCAGGCTCGCCAGAGGAGGATGTTGCCGAATTCGGCGCATGGGGTACTTTAGCGGGGTTTGGGAGGCACTTGGCCCCGACGAAGAGGGGATAAAACGGG
>JAFGNV010000087.1 GCA_016926805.1 Anaerolineae bacterium | reverse complement strand
TCCTTTTTCCCCTCCCCCAATTTGGGGGAGGGGCCAGGGGTGGGGGCAAAATAAAAACATCTCATCACTTACAATTGAACCACTACCGAATTATTATAGGCTTAATCAACCCAAATGTCATCTATTCAGAGAGGGAGCCAAGAGAGAGGGGACGTTATATTTAAGGGTTTGTCAGCCGTTGAAACCTTGTTAATATTTGGCAAGCATCGATTTGAATTTTGACATAAAAGGTGCCTTTGAAAACCCTTGAACAGTAAATCTAGAGAAGGCCCACCTCCAGGACCAATCCCTCGTAAGCCCTCAGTATCTGGGTTGGCGTACCGGTCTCATCTTTTGCCAGTAATAACCAGCCCACCTGCCAGCACCAATAAGGCCATCCCACTCACCCCCAACCCGATGAGCAGCGAACGAGGCTTGAATTCAAATACAACCGTGTGCTCGCCGCGGGATAGCTCTACTCCCCGGAACATAATGTTAACTGTCATTATCTCGGCGGGCTGGCCGTCCATCGTGACTTGCCAGCCGGGATAATTGGCGTCGGTCAGGACCAGCCAACCGGGGGAATCGACGGTGACGGTAATCTCCACGCGCTCCGGGGCGTAGGACACAATGGTAGCCGTGTCGTTTGGGGAAACCTGGCCTGCTGTGATCAGGCCGGTGGCCTCGCTCGCTTGAGCCAGCCGCACCAATGTTTGGCGGGGGTCAAAATTGGGGTTGCGCATCGTGGTAACGGCCTGCGCCTCGTCGGCAACAATCTCAACTTGATGAACGATGAAGGCGCGGGGCAACACATCCCGATTCTCGTAAATTTTGACATCGCCGGAGTGAACCTGGCGGTAGTTGCCCTCGGTGGAGAGGATGATGGAGCGGCTGGTGTTGGTGGGCTGGTGGATGAGGCTCAACCCTTTGAGCACAAATTGACCGGCGGGTAGCGTGGCTGTCAGGGAGATGCCGGTGAGGGGCTGGCGGTTGCTGACCGGCAGGATGGTGATGTAATCAACCCCCCCGGCGTCGTAGGGCCAGGCCGCGCCGATAGCGGCTTGCGGGTGAGCCGCATCAGGAGAGTAGTAACCCTCGGCGGTGTCAACCCCGGCGTCGAGGGTGAAGGTTTCGGCTGGACCATTGGCAAAGGTGAGAGTAAGTTCGGCCACCGCCGTGCCCACGGGTAAGTGGGCCGCCCCGTCCAGTTGTGAAACCAGACCAATGGCCGTGGCGGGAAAATCGGGAATGTCGGTGGTAGTAATAGTTTGGCCGAGGCTGAGATACGCGGGGAATTGCAGGTCGTAAAAAATGCCGTCGATCCAGGCGTCAAACACCTTATCGGTGATGATCCAGCGGGCATTGAGCAGCGAGAGTAATCGGCCCGGTGGGACAAAACGGAGGTTTTCGCGTAGACGACCGTCCAGAGAAAGCTGGTCGGGGGGCAGGAAGAGTTGCTGGAGGGCGACGAATTGGGTGAGCGGCAAAATGCCGCCGTCGTAGCCGTCGACGCTGGGCAGGCCGTAGAGCAGGGGCAGATTGAAGGCCAGGACCTCTTTTTGTTTGGTGGCTACGATGAGGTTGTAAAAGGCTTTGGACGACAGGCTGTCGGCATAGATTTGCTCCAATTCGCGTAGATCGCCAGGGTCGTAGGTAATGCCAGACAGGCTGAGGAAACGGTCCGGGGGAGTGGTTGCGGTGGCAACCGAGCGCAGAAAGGCTACGGCGTTGCGCAGTGAGTGGTAAGCCTGAGGGGCGGTGGGCTGGTTGTAATTGAGACTCTGGCTGGCCCAAAAGAGTTCAAAGAGGAGGAGAAGGATTACCATTGGAATCATGCGGTTTGCGTTTGGCGGATGGCGTAAAACGTAATAAACCAGGCCAAGTGTAATCAGAGCAAGAACTGACCAGATGACAAGCGTGATGAGAGGTGGCGTTTTCCAGATGACGAGGGCCAGGAGAAAAATGAGGGGCAGGCCAAAAAACAAGATAAGTCGCCACGAGCGAAGGCAAAGCCATCGCCAGGTGAGCGTGAGGTGGTTGCCCAGCATGGCCGGATTGAGCAGGGTATTGCAGCCGTAACCGGCCAGGACAGCGACGCCAAAGCCATACAGCAGCAGCCAGCGAGCCGGCACGCGGAACAGGTTGAAGCCGGGGACCAGGTAGTAAAGGATCAGGTAGAAGGGGCCGGTATACATGCCCAGACTCAATATCAGACCACACGCGGCGATAAAAACAAAGCGCCGGGCTTCACGCTGCCAGATTGAGTGTAACGCGCCGAGCAGGGTCAAAATCAAGCCACTTACCCCAACGTAGGCGACTCTCTCGCCAAATGTCTCGCCCCAAATTTGCGATAAGTCTAAACTCAGGGGTGGTAACAGGGTGTAATGCAGCGTACTCGGCGGCACACTGAACGCAACCGCCTCGCGGAAGGTAAGGCCGTGGCTACGGATGGATAAAGATGACAGTTCGGCGGTGGGCAGGAGTTGACTGGCAGCCAACCCTGTTGCCAGCACAACGACGACAACTAAAGGCCAAAGATAGCGAGTAAAAGTGGCGCCTAAAACGTGAAACATAAAACGCAATTTATTATTGACCACTTTGCTGCCTTGCCGATTTGCTTCTTCACTTACTCCTCGCCACAAGGCATACAATCCCAGTCCAAACAGCGAAATAAAAACCGTCTGGGCATGACCGGCCAGCAGAGTGAGGGCGACAACCAGGGCCAGAAGCAAAAACCAAAACCAGCGTTTTTGGCGTTTCCGTTCCGTGCCAAAGTCATAGAGCAAAAAAATCAACGGCAACCAGGCGGCAGCATTGAGTTGGTTGATGTGTTCCACCTGCGCCCCCAGGTAGCCACCAAGGGCAAATCCTATCGCCGCGACCAGGGCGCTGAGCCGGTGAAGTCGCCGGGAGAAACGGGCGTAGGCCAGCATAAATAGTCCGGCCAGAGCGATGTGCAGTCCAATGGACCAGGCAACCTGCTTGGGCGGGTCCAACCCCAAGAAGAGCCAGTTGAGCGGATAAAAGACGCCCACCTGACTATTCGCCAACAAGGGCGCACCCATGAATAAGTAGGGATTCCACAATGGCAGCCGTCCCTGACGGAGGGTTTCGGCGGTGTAAGTTTTGTAGGGATAGAAATAGAGAAACGGGTCCACACCGACCAGAATCAGGTTAGTCAACAAGATTTTCCAGAAGAAGAGAAGGGTGAGCAAAAGGATTAATAGAATAACGGTTATTTTGAGCAAGGTATTTTTCATAGCAATGATTTAGATGGCCGGGTAGTACATAACAAATAGCAGGTAACAAGTTGGTAGGACTGCACGTAATCGTGGCAAGGGGAAATTTAGACAGGATTTACAGGATTAACAAGATTTTATGTTACATAATCCTGTAAATCTTGTTAATCCTGTCTATTTTTTGACCTCCCACGGTTTAGTGTTGAGCTACCAACAAGTTAACAAGGCATCAGTTTTTTCCAGATTCTTGTTCTTTACCATCCACTTCCACAATTTGATACAACACAATTGACGGATTCCCGCCAGGGGTGTAAGCCCGGGCTAATTCTCGCAGCGCCAAGCCGGCTTGAGCCAAGGCCAGCCGGGCTTCGGTGTCGGAGCGCCAGGCGGGAAAGGCTATCAGGTGACCGGGTTTGGCCCGGCTGGCCAGATATTCCGGCGAGAGCCAGTACTGCAAGTCGTAGGGGTAATCCCATAGGTAAAAACGCCAATGGGTTCCCAGCCAGTGATGATAGAGGGTGGTGTCGGCATTGGTTTGGCCTTGCAGGTAAGCGACGATTTGCTCAATTCCGCTCAGCGCCCTGCTATTGCTACCCAACGGATAGCGACCATTGACCGCATCTTGCACGGGGTGCGCCAGAGTCAGGGTGAGCAGGCCGATAAGAGCCAGCACGACGATCAATCTGGCGGTAGGCAGGTATTGCGGTTGGTAATCGAGCCAGGAGTGTTTTAAGATTGACCACGGCAAGAGCAAAACCCGTACCAGAAGCAGGGCCAGAATTGGGATTAGCCCCAACAGGTAGCGATCCCAGACCTGGAATGACAACAAGGAATGGACGAGTAAGAAAGTTACGGTGAAGAGAGACAGAATCCAATCATAATAAACTTCAAATCGTTGGCGTCCCGGAACACTGGAGTTTTGGTGGTTCATAATCTGGTAGGCGCCGGAAACTAATGTTAGGGGTAGACCTGCTCCAAATATCGTATTCAAAATCGGTGAAGCGGTAGCATAGCCGAGCAGATGGATAAATCCTTGCCAACGTTCGCCAAAATCGGCGGTTGTTGTCTCCAGGCCGCCGTAATTGATGACACTCAACTGCCAAAAACCGGGCGATTGGTTGCGGGCCAGATCCCAAAGGAACACGGGCAGTAAGCTAAGGGTTGTTGCCAGAAGAAAGTTACGCCATACGTAATGTGCATTATTTGATCCCTGATCCCCGGCGTTTGACCTGACACCTAAAATCAATAGCGCGAACGCCAACGGTACAAAGAACACGCCCTGCTGTTTGGTAGCGATGGCCAGGCCCAAAAACAGCCCGGCCCAAACAGTCCGGCCATGAACCGCAGCCAGACAACCGGCCAGAACCAGGGTCACCAGCATGGGGTCGGTGAAAGCGGTGGGGGCAAACATGATAGTGAAGGGAGAGAGAGCTACAAGCCACGCCGCCAGCAGGCCAACACCATAGCCGTACATCTTTTTCCCCAACCAAAAGACCAGACCCACGGTGAGACATGTGGCCAGCAAAGATGGGAGTCGAGCCGCAGTTTCGGTTGGGCCCAGCCACCCCAAAAACCCGGCGACGACGTAAAGAAAGAGCGGCGGCTTGTCGATAGGGATTTGGGTCAGCAATGGATTTTTGCCGGAGGCAATCTGCAAGGCCCAGGTGGCATACAACGCCTCGTCGTGATGAAAACGTTGGCTGGCGAGTAACGGCAGGGGCAACAAGACCGCGCTTAACATGGCCAGGCCAACGCCTAACGAGAGCCACCAGCGGGTTGTTCCCCCTTGAGACAAGCCTGCCGTAGCCATGCGGTTTGCTCTGCTTGCATTTGCCAACGAGTTGAGCACTGACATGGCCCCAATTTTACCACAAAGCATCAATTTTGGGTGAAAAGTGGTCCTACGCCTGATTGACAGTTGTCATTGATTTTTCTATACTACCCGCATCTATCCCAAACAGGAGATCAACCAGGGAGATTTGCCGGACAATTTTTCCGCCTTCCTGTAACCTTGAAAATGACGTTTGAAGTTGAACTCAAAGCCCGACTGCGCCAGCCCGAAGCCGTCGAAAAGCAAATTGCCGGGTTAGGGGCGTTTGTTGGGGAGATTTACAAAGAGGATGTCTATTTTAAACGGCAAGGTGATACCGCCCTCATCCCCACCGACCGCTACCGTCTGCGCCGCGAGGGACCGAAAGCCGTGGTCACATTCAAACAAATGGTAACCGCAGATAACGTTGAAGTCAACGACGAAGTAGAGTTTGAGGTGAGTGATGTTTACGCCTTCTTCCGGTTTACCGATCGTTTTGGGTTTGAGCCGTTTGTGGTCAAACGAAAAAAATCGCGGGTGTACCGAATTGGTCGGGCGAATATTGAGCTTAACGAGGTTGAACATTTAGGCCATTTTGTCGAAATTGAAATATTATGTGATCACGAGGCCGATATTCCGGCAGCTCAGACTGAACTTACCAGGCTGTTGGGCGCGCTGGGCTTGACCGAAGCTGATCTGGAACCTCGCCGCTATCTCGCCTTGATTCAGCAGGCCCATCCGGTCCAGTATCGATTTATCAATGATCCTACCCTTGATTGGCCGTTTGAAGAAGTGGCGTGACCTCTTGTTTTGGTGGGAACTTGTGTCGGCCTGTGACACTTTGACTATCTGCCCCAATTGTTGTAATATTCCTCGTACAATTTGGTTAAACGTGGGCCGGTGGCGGAAAGGCAGACGCAGGGGACTTAAAATCCCCCGAGGGTTTAAACCTCGTGTGGGTTCGACTCCCACCCGGCCCATCCGTTGAAACGTGAAACGTGATACGCAAAAGGTGTTTTCACGGTTCACGTTTTATTTTTTAGGGGAGTCAGTGGTTAAATGACCATTTTATTTGTCAAAAATGCCGAAGTTCTGGTCACCATGGATGGCGCCGATGATGTCTCCCGGCGCGAAATAAAAAATGGCGCTGTTGTGGTTGAAGATAACAAGATCAGTTTTGTGGGAAGCACTGTTGAAGGGGAGCGATGGCTTGAAACTCGGCCTGATTTGCCTGGCCGTGGTTTTGACCGGGTCATTGACGCCAGCGGTTGCGTGCTTATTCCCGGTTTGGTGAATTGTCACCACCACCTGTATCAAACCCTGACCCGCGCGGTTGGCACCGGTGCCGGGATGATTTTATTCGACTGGCTGAAATTCCTCTATCCTATCTGGGCCGAAATGACTCCCGAAGCGGTTTACACCAGCGCCAAACTTGGCCTGGCCGAGTTGGTTCTCAGTGGTTGCACCACCGTTGCCGACCATCTTTACCTCTTCCCCAACGGCAGTACCATCGACGATGAGATCAGAGCGGCGCAGGAAGTCGGCGTTCGGTTTCACCCCACCCGGGGTAGCATGAGCCTGGGCGAAAGCCAGGGTGGTTTGCCTCCCGACCGGGTGTGTGACCGCGAGCCGGAGATCATCAAAGATTGCCTTCGCGCTATTGAGACGTTTCACGATCCGGAGCCGTTCTCGATGTTGCGGATTGGTTTGGCGCCTTGCTCACCCTTCAGCGTCACTGGCGACTTGATGCGCGAGTCGACTGAACTTGCCCGGCAGTACCCTCTGGTCAATCTGCACACCCATCTGGCCGAAACTAAAGATGAAGAGCGTTTTTGCCTGGAGATGTTTGGCCGGCGGCCGGTTGAATACGCCGAATCGCTCAATTGGGTTGGTGAGGACGTTTGGTTTGCCCACATGGTTCATCCCAATGAGGCCGAAATAGACCGGCTGGCCAAGACCAACACGGGCGTCTGTCATTGTCCCAATAGCAATATGATTCTGGCATCGGGGATTGCCCCCATCCGGGACATGGTGGACAAAAAGATGCGGGTCGGTTTGGGGGTGGATGGTTCGGCCAGCAACGACGCCAATCATCTGCTGGGTGAGGCGCGCCAGGCGATGTTGCTGCAACGAGTCGGCTGGCCCGGTTTTGAAGCCCGGGCCGATCGTTTTTCCGCCCGCGAGGCGTTGGCCCTGGCCACGGTTGGGGGAGCCAGGGTGTTGCGCCGGGATGATATTGGCTCGCTGGCCGTAGGTAAGGCGGCTGATCTGGTGGCTTTTCGGGTAGATGATTTATATCACGCTGGCGGTCTGGTTGACCCGGTGGCGGCGTTGCTAACCTGTGCGCCAACCCAGGTTTGGTTTTCGATCATAAATGGTCGGCTGGTTGTAGAGGATGGCCATTTTCTGCCGTTTGAGCTTGACTCGCTGGTTGAAACTCATAATCGTCTGAGTTTAGAGATGATGACTCGGGCAGGGGTATGCTGATGGCTAAAACCAAATTAGAATATCTCCAGGAAAAGAAATTAGGCCCCGCCGATGAACTGCGCGAAGTTCTCAGCAGATTGGCAGAAGCCCATTTAGACGTCAGGTCAATGGATTTGGATCGAGCGTTAGCCGTGTTGCAGGATCTGGATTGGGTTATAACCCGTTTTGATGAACTTGAAGCCAGGGGTATGGATTTGCGTTCTGAACGGGGCAGATTTCAGGGTATTCAGGGTAGCCTGGAGAAGCAGGCAGGCCCTCTCTTGGACGCCATTGGTGGTCCGGAAGTGTTGCGGGTGCATCGTCCGGCGCCCCCCCCGCCACCGGAACGCTGGTGGTGGTATATCAATGAATTGGTGGCCACTAAACGGCAGCGGCTGATGCGACGGGTCATTATCGGCTTGGTGGTAATTCTGTTGATTGCAGGAGGGCTGGTATTGGTTTTTAATACCATTCTGGCTCCCTCCCCCGAAGCTATTGCTCGGATGAATGCCGAGAATGATGCCTATCTGGCCGTTGAGCAGGGGGACTATGCCGGGGCGTTAACGGTGCTTGACGAAGGGTTAGCCCAGGCGCCAGGAAACCCGAGTTTATTGATTTTTAAGGGAGTTGTTCAGCAGGCCTTGGGCCAGGAAGAGGCGGCAACGCAGACTTTTACTGAAGTGCGGGCGTTGATGCCCAATGTTAAAGAGTTCTATCTGGCCCGGGCGCAACTCTATTTGCGAATGAACCAGCCGGAGCGGGCTGAACAAGATGCGCGGGCCGCGTTGGAACTCGACGAAGAATTTGCCCGATCCTGGCTGATTTTGGGTCAATCGCTTGAAGGGCAAAACAAACTAACGGAAGCAATGAGCGCATACGAAACCGCTGGTCCGCTTGCCTTTGAACACAATGAGAATGAAGTTTACGTTCTCTCGCGGTTGGCTCTGGCCCGGGTAAGCCAGATGCCCCCCCCTTTACCTAGTGAAGAAGCAACCGTAGAGAGCGTTACCCCCGAACCATAAAGTGATGAGCATTCTTGAGTTACGAGGTATGGCGGAAAAAACACAGGGCTATCCCGGGAAGGGAAAAAAGTCTTTACGGGGGTTAACGGGTGAATCCGACACGGGTACTGAAACCACCACCGACGTTGACATTGAATTTGTGGTGATGGAACAGGAGGAACTCGAGCGCCCTTATCGCGTTATTATCCACAACGACAACGTGACCACGTTTGAATTTGTGATAGCAGTACTGGTGAATATCTTCGGTCTTCCGGTCAACCGGGCGGTTGATATTACCTACGAGGCTCACACCAGGGGCAACGCTTACGTGGCTACGCTGCCTCTGGAAGAGGCCAAGAGCAAAGTCTTTAAGGCTCAGTATGCCGCCCGCCAGCAAGGTTTCCCCCTTACCTTTACCATCGAGCCGGAATGATCTTCGCCGTTCCGGTTGGGTATGCCGGATGTTACTTTTTTAGGGCCTCAATACCCTCTTCTATGGTGAGATAAAGGGGAATGAATTTGTCAACGCCCGTAATATTGAATACCTGTCGCACGGGCCGTTGGAGGTTGGTCAATGCCAGGAGGCCGTTGAGCTTTTGGGCCTGGCGATGGCCGGCAATCAACACGCTTAAACCGGCGCTATCCATATAAACGACATCACTCAGATTAACCAGAAGACGCCCCGCGTTGCGTTCGAGCAAATCCGTCATAATGTCGCGCAGATGGGGGGCGTAACTGACGTCGATTTCACCGCTCAGGTCGAGGATGGTGAGACCAGATTCGGTGCGGATGTGGTGTTTCATGGTGATGTTTTCCTTTGGTATAAATTGATGGTCAATCTCAGTTTGGGTTATTGCTTTTGCCCCAAAATGGCCTGAACCCGGGCTGTAACTTTGGCCGGGCTGAAGGGTTTGTTGATGAATTCGTTCACGCCAATTTCGTCGGCGCGGCGATAGTCGGCGGCTTGATCGCGGGCGGTCAGCATGATGATGTAGGGCTGGTGGGTAAGGGTGGGGTCGTTGCGAATTTGCTGGCATACCTCAAAGCCGTCGAAGCGGGGCATCATAATGTCGATTACAACCAGGGCTGGTTGTAATTCCCGGATTTTTTCCACTGCCTCCTGGCCGTTTCTGGCTGTGGTGGCCTTGTACCCGGTCATTTCAATGATGCGGGCCAATAAGCGGAGGGCTACCGGGTCGTCGTCGGCAACAACAATATCTTCGCGTGGCATTGGTTCTTCCTTGACAAGTCGATATTGAATAACGGAGCGTTGCTTATACAGATTTTTCCAGAGACTCTATATCCCATATATGCTTGCGATTCTGGATTCGGCTGGCCATGGTTGTAGCATTGGTCAACTAGCCAGGAGTTGTCTTGGGCATCATCTGACTCTACCATAAAATCGCCTCCGGCTTACATAGGACAATTGGTACAAACCCGGTCGGTTATGCATCTGCCTGCAGGCTTAGGATGAGCAGCGTGACATCGTCCTGCAAGTCTGCGCTTTTGGTGTGCTGCCGGACGGCTTTGTAGATTTCTTGGCACAGATCTTCAGGAGATGAATGGTAGTGTTTGGTTAACAGCTCTCGTAGTTGTTGTTCCCCAAATTGTTTACCGGCCTGGTTGCGCGCTTCAGTCACGCCATCGGTGTACAGCACCAGGGTGTCGCCTGCCGCCAGGTTGATTGAATGGGCTTGATAAGTAGCGTTATTAACCAGGCCAAGAATCATCCCTTCACTATCGAGCGTTACAATTTGTTGGTTGGTTGGTTGTTGCAGCAGGGGCGGATTATGACCGCCGTTGACAAAGGTTAATTGACGCGTGTTAGGATCAAAGCGGGCGCAGAACAGACTGATGAACATCTCCGCTTCGACGAGATCATTAAACATGGCGTTGTTGGTGTTGGCCAGCACCTGATCCAGCGAGCGTCCCAGGGCAATTTCGTGGCGCAGGATGCTCCGGGCCATAGCCATCATCAAGGCGGAGCCGATGCTATGACCGGAGGCGTCGGCAATGAGCAGCACCAATCGTCCTGCTTCGTCGGTCAGGATATCGTAATAATCACCGCCGACGGTGGCGGTGGAGATACATTGCCCGGCAACAATAACTCCGGGCAGGGTAGGGGGATGGTGGGGCAGCAAGCTCTGTTGAATACGAGAGGCAATCTCCACTTCTTGCTGCATCCGTTCGGTTTCGCGCAGCGCTTTCATTAAGCGGCTGTTGTGAATGGCTACCGTCACCTGAGTGGCAATGGTTGTGGCCAGTTGAGCCTCGCCTGCGGTAAACATGTCACCGGGGGGTTTGCCAGCCATGGTGAGAACGCCCAAAATCCGGTCCTCCCCGGTGGGTTTTTCGGCGGGCAGGAGGAAGGGCACAGACAGAACGGCCTCGTACAGAACGCGACGCCTGCTGGTATCGGAGGGAATTACTTCTCGCGCGCTGAGTAAGACCTGTTTACCCATTGCCGCAACCCGTCCGCTGATGCCTTTACCGAAGGGAATGTTCCAGCCAACGAACCCTTTTAAATTATGTTCCGCCATCACGGTAAGATACTCACCCTTCTCATCCATCAAGGCAATAAAGGCTTTTTTGGCTTTAACCACTTCCAGAGCGCGTTCCAGGGTGATGTGGCAAATGGTTTCAATATCAAAAATCACTCCCAAATCCTGGCTCAACTCATATAACAAAGACAACTCCTCGTATTTGTTGAGCAGTTCCGTGGTCATGCTGTTTAACTCGTACTCCTGGTAAGCCTGGTTAGAGAGGAGCTGGCTGACCAGTTGCGTTGTAGCGGTTAAACATTGCCTCGTTTGATGATCAAAATTGGAAGAGATACCAACCACACTGCCAAGCTGGCGCTCCTGCATATTGATGGGGAAACGTTTTTCCAGATAGGGCCGGTCTGTGCTGTGGCTGGCCGATTTGTCTTCTACTTCTTCAGCACGCTGGAGTTGGTTAAATATTTCCGGGGGGATATCGCTGGTTCCGGTGGAGGCCAGCACTTGGCCTTCCGCATCCAGTACGTACAGCGTCACGGGCAGTATGTCGGCAAAAGAGATCAAAAGACTCCTGATGTGTTCAGGCTTTAACAATTGCTTAAGGCTGGTTGGCTCGTTCATTGATGATTGTATCATCTAGTCTACATCTCAAAGGTTTCTAAAACCCTTGGGTTTTCATGCCATAATTTAGCGGATCGTCAGCTATCTGGTGACCCGGGTCGTGGTCAGAACTTGTCCCAACGCATCACCCTGGCGCACGACATAGTGGGGAATATGGCTGGCGGTTAGTTCTATCTCGACCTCTAATGAATGGTGGGGCATGCCAAAACTGCCGGGGTCGATGACGATGGCTGTCACTCGCACCCCTCGACTCATAATGTGATGGGCCACGCTCACCCACTGGAGTTCAACAGCCGGGGTAACAATAACGAGGGTGATATTGCGGCTAAAGCGCAGAGTTTCGGCAGCCAGCACTTCGGCCAGAGGAATGGTGCCGTGGGCCTGGGCAACGGCCAGCATCTCATAAATGCGGGCAAGTTGCCGCTCGCCTCGATCGCTCTGGGCAATTTCGCGGTGGTGGGCGTTGGCATAGGTAATGAGACCTACCGACCGGTTCCGTTCCAAAAAATGCTTCGCCACCGAGGCGGCAACGGCCACGCTGTATTCCTCGGTGCTGGGCGGAAGTTTGAATTCTGGTAGTTTCTCCCAATGTACTAGAGGCAGGTCGGGGGGCGGGATGTCTTTGTAACTCAAACCAGCCTGAACTCGCCGTTCCATATCCAAAAAGATCCAGACATCGGCCATGGGATCCAACTCAAACTCTTTCACCATCATCCGGTTGTTACGGGCGGTGCTGGGCCAGTGAATACGATTGAAACTATCCCCAAACACGTAATCGCGGATGCCCGACACGTTGGTGGTAACATAGTGTGTCCGGCGACGAACCGCCTCGCCGCCAGTTTGCTCGCCAACCGGCGGTTGAAAAGTGGGTAGATCGACCGTCATTGGATAAACCACCACGTGTGAGGCAAAATGCGATAATCTTTGGGTAAACTCAAACAGGCCAAAAGGGTCGCCGCTGGTCAGCGAGATGGGACCAAGGGAAAATCTTCCCCGCTGATAGCAGGGCGTACGCACATGCCACGTTTTCTGACTCTTCCCTCCCAAACTGGAAATCACTCGATTGGCGCGATGACCGGGCAAATTGGACTCATCTTTGAACTGGATCCATAGCTTGGGCAGCCAGCCGGTATTCTGCATCACAAAGTGTTCTTCAATAAACCCACCCACCTGCACCTGTCGGGCGCGAATCTGGCGGGTCACTCGAATCCAATGCACGTTGAGCCAGGCCCAGATAAAGGAGAACAACAAAATAGCCGTGAACAGGTAGGTCAGGCTAAAGAATAGCGGGCCGCCGATGGATAGCGTGGCTATCAGCGAGGCGAACCACAAGAGGAATAAAACCCAGCTTCGTTGCAAATTATGCAAAAGAAGCTCCTATGATGGTTTGCCGATGACGCGGGCGCCCGGCACCGGAATAGAGGTGAGGATTTCCTCGATGACCTCACTGGCAGAAACATTTTTAATCCGGGCCGCCGGGCCGATGATGAGACGATGGGCCAGCGTGGCTTCGGCCATATATTTCACGTCATCGGGAATCACGTAATCCCGTTGCCGAATCGCTGCCAGGGCTTGACTGGTGCGATACATGGCCAGACTGCCGCGTGGACTGGCCCCCAGATAAACATCTGGATGCTCCCGGGTAGCCGTACACAAGTCGATGATGTACGTTTTCACCAGATCGTCTACATAAATTTGTTTGACAGCTTCCTGAGCTTCCAACAATTCTTCCTGGCTAACCACTTGCTCCAGGGTGGTGATGGGGTGCGAAAATTGTTGAGCGCCTAAAATATCGGTTTCGCTGGTTTTATCTGGATATCCCAGGTGAATGCGTAGCATAAAGCGATCGAGTTGGGCTTCGGGCAGGGGAAATGTACCTTCATATTCAATGGGATTTTGGGTAGCCAATACCAGAAAGGGTTTTTCCATGCGGTAAGTCTGGCCGTCAACCGTCACCTGACGTTCTTCCATAGCTTCCAGGAGTGCGCTTTGCGTTTTGGGCGTGGCCCGGTTGATTTCATCGGTCAGCACAATTTGGGCAAAAACTGGCCCTTGCCGAAATTCAAATTCGCGCGTTTTCTGATTAAACACCGACACCCCGGTCACATCGCTGGGCAGCATATCGGGAGTGAACTGAATGCGGCGGAACGAACATCCGGTAGAGCGGGCCACCGATAAGGCCAGCATGGTTTTGCCGGTGCCGGGCACATCTTCAATTAGAATGTGTCCCTGGCACAGCAGCGCAATTAAGGTTTCTTCAACGGGTCGGTGCTTACCAATGATTACTTTCTCTACATTGTTCATAAGTCTATCGGCAAAAGATTTTATATTTTCCATACTTGGGGATACTCCTTAGACATAGCTTTGGGAATTATACCAGTTTTTGGAGGGTCACAAAAGAATTCACTTTTTATTTTGCATCTGGCTGAGCTTGTGATACCATGCCTAAGGCTTTGTCCACAAAATATTGCCCATTGACTGACCTTTCACGGACTGAGTCTCACTAGTTCGACAATGTTAAATTAACATAACAATAAAATAACATACCTTATGTCATTCTGAACGGAGTGTAGCGGAGTGAAGAATCCCTA
>JAFGNV010000086.1 GCA_016926805.1 Anaerolineae bacterium | reverse complement strand
CCTTTTTTTGGTGAAAATTGAGTATACCTCGAGTGGTAGCCGTTTCTTAAATCTTTACCCTTTCATTAAAAGTGTACGGTAGAGAATTGGTTCAAATCACAATTGGTCGCGCAAAACAAAACATCCGACCGATAGGGTCGGATGAGAAGGGCATGGCTCTGGTAAAGTATCTTTTTTATCTTCTCCGGCCAGTAGCCGAGACAGCCTGTTCGATGGCTTCAATGAGCTTATTCAGATCAGGGGGTTTGACAAAAAAGCCGTCAGCCCCAGAAACTTTGGCCTGAGTACGTTCCTTTTTTCCACTCCAGGCTGAAATTACAAAAACCGGAATCCGCCTGGTACGGGGATCTTGTTTTATCTGCTCAATGGCGCTAAAACCATCCATCACGGGCATCCGCAAATCCATTAAAATTACATCCGGGTCCCAGCGAATAGCCATTTTAACGCCTTCCTGGCCATTTTTGGCATAAGCCACTTTGTAACCACTTATTTCCAGGAGCCTGGCAATTGTATCGCGAATAACCTCGGCATCCTCGACATAAAGAACCCGAATCGCATCATCCTGTTCAGCCGGATGGTGAGTCAATCTTTTTAATTTCTTGGGCTTTTGCTCCGACATCGGGGCCTCCAGAGCCTCTTTTCTTCTATTATAGCATCATATCCTGATGAATAAAAAAGTAAGAAAGTCTTATTCAGGATAGGGCAAACAAAAAATCGATTCTAACCGAAACGCCCAAAGGATATTAGAGTCCACAGAGGAGTCGGCCAGAGGCCCAAGAAGATGGTTACCGCCCCTGATACCGTCAATGTTACGACCACCGGCCAGTTCAAATTAATGGGCGCTATTTCCCCCTCGTCTCCTTCTGATTCGGCGGGCAAACGCATATACATTTGCACCACCACGGCCATATAGTAAAACGCAGAAATAGCGCTGTTAATCACCCCCACCACAGCCAGCCAACTCAAACCGGCGTCAACGGCGGCGCCAAACACATACACCTTTCCCCAAAAGCCCACAAACGGGGGAATGCCGGTTAAAGAGAATAGAAAGAATGCCATCACCAGCGCCAGTAACGGCTGGCGTGCTGCCAGGCCCGCATAATCCGTAATCATTGAACCAACCGCATGGCGACGCTCGAGCACAGCAATTACGGCAAACGCGCCAATATTCATAAAGGCATAGGCCATCAGGTAAAAAAGTACCCCATGCACGCCGGCCAGGGTGGCCGAAGCAACCCCTACCAAAATATAACCGGCGTGGGCAATACTGGAATAGGCCAGCATTCGCTTGGCATCCTTTTGTGCCAGGGCCGCAATATTGCCGCCGGTCATGGTGATGACAGCCAGCGCCGCTATCACCAGTTGCCAATTCGGCCCAACAGGGTTATCAAAAGAGACCATCAGCACGCGCATCAGCGCCGCAAACCCGGCCGCCTTGGCCCCCACCGACATAAACGCCGTCACCGAGGTGGGGGCACCGTGGTAGACATCGGGCGTCCACCATTGAAAGGGCACCGCCGCCACTTTAAAGGCAAACCCCACCAACAACAATCCCAGTCCAACCAGAACCATCGGATCATTCAGGCTGGCCGAATTGAGGGAAAACCACTGGCCGATGTCCGGCAGATTGGTCGAACCGGTGGCCCCGTACACCAGCGCCGCCCCGTATAGGAAAAAGGCCGAGGCAAATCCGCCTAAGATAAAATATTTCATTCCCGCTTCACCGGAGGCCATGTGACGACGGTTAAATGCGGCCAACACGTAAAGGGCAATGGACATAATTTCCAGCCCCAGAAAGACGATGATCAAGTCGGTGGCGGCGCCCATCAACATCATGCCGCTGGTGGCAAAGAGGAGCAGAGTGTAATATTCGCCCCGCTGCATACCTTTACCCGTGAGATAACTCATGGCCACTAACACCGACAAAGCCGCCGTTACCATAAAGACCAAATTGAAAACCAGGGAGTAGCCATCACTCACCACCATCCTCTGAAAAGCAGGAGCAGGCGATGTTCCCAGCAATATCACGCAAGAAATGGTCGCCGCAAGCAGACCTAACAGACTCAAGTACCCCAAACCGCGCCTGGCGCCGATAAACAGGTCAAACAACATTAACAACAGACCAGTAAAAATGACAATGGTTTCCGGGATCAGAGCTGTAAAATCTATGGCAGGAAAAACGATGGGCATGGGTTCTCCACAACAGACCGGAATTTAGAAATTGGAAACGGGGCAGGCGCAATCATTAAATCAAAGACGCGGATGATGGGGGAACGTTTCGCCGGAAGTCATCTCCAATTTCTAACTTCTAAATTGTGCTTGTTAAATTCTCGGTTCATTGTCCGGCTACCAGAGATACAGAATTGAGCAAGTGGTCTAACTCTGCCGTAGCCAGATTGATTTTTTCAAAGAAAATATATGGAAACAGGCCAATTACAAAGAAAAAAACGACAAGAGAAACCGAGATGAGAATCTCCCGGCCGTTCATATCTCGCAACGCCTTGTTGGTTGGATTAAAGGAACCGTACAGCAACTTGCGTACTGCGGTGAGCAAATACCAGGCCGCCAGAACAATACCAAACGTACCAAAGGCTGCCGCTATCCAATTGATCCTAAACGTTCCCAGTAAAATGACAAACTCACCGACAAAGCCATTCATCCCCGGCAGGCCCACCGATGACAAAGCGGCCAACAAAAAGAAAACGCCAAACACCGGCACTTTAACCCAGATACCGCCGTAATCCTTAAACAAACGAGTATGCCGCTGCTCGTACAACACCCCCACCAGGAAAAAGAGCATGCCGGTGCTCAACCCGTGGTTGACCATTTGCAGCACCGCCCCGCTCATCCCCTGCTGGCCGCCGCTAAAAATCCCCAACACAATAAAACCCATGTGAGCCACCGAGGAATACGCAATCAGGCTCTTGACATCTTCCTGAGCCAGGGCTACCAGCGCGCCATATAAAATGCCCATCACGGCCAGGGTAACAATCAACGGAGTCCAGGTGGGCACCGCCCCGGGGAACAGGGGAATGGCAAACCGCAAGAAGCCGTAGGTGCCCATTTTCAGCAACACCCCGGCCAGGATGATGGAACCGGCCGTTGGCGCTTCGACGTGGGCAGCGGGGAGCCAGGTGTGGAGCGGGAACAGCGGGACTTTCACGGCAAAGGCCAGGGCAAAAGCAAAGAAAAGCCAGACTTGCAAGTTCACCGGCAGGGGGCGTTGCGCCAGCAAGGCCGGTAAATCCGACGTGTTTGGCTCGGCCCAGAAGTAAAGTACCAGCGCCGCCACCAACATCAGGGCACTCCCGGCCATGGTATAGATGATAAACTTTATTGAGGCATAAATCCGCCGTTTGCCGCCCCAGCGCCCCACCAGCAAGGCCATCGGAATGAGGCTGGCTTCCCAGAACAGGTAAAACAAAAACAAATCCAGCGAGACAAACACGCCCAGCATGGCCGTTTCCAACAGCAACATCAAAACGTAATACTCTTTGACCCGTTCGGTGATGGCGGTCCAGGAACTGAGAACGGCCACTGCCGACAGGAACGTGGTCAGCAAAACCAGAAACAGGCTGAGGCCATCGATGCCCACGTGGTAGTTGATATTGAGCGAGGGTATCCAGGGCAGGCTTTGTTCAAACTGGTAGCCGGTGACATCTTTAAAACCAAAGTATAGAAGAAGGGAAACAATCAAAGCCAACAATGTGGCGCTGAAGGCCAACCACCTAATGAATTGGTGGCGGCAACGCGGCACCAGCGCCACCAGTATCGCTCCGATCACCGGAATGATAATCAAGGCCGAGAGTAAGAATTGTTCCATTCAAAACTCCCCAGCTTTGTCTGTAAATAACAAGTAAGAATCGCGTAGTTATTTATGGACAAAGCCTTATTGCAGAAAGAAATAACTGATTACGATCAACACCCCAATAAACGTGGCCAAAACGTAATGGCGTAAGTAGCCGCTTTGGAGATAGCTCAAAAGCCGTCCAAACCAACCAACCACTTTGGCCGTACCGTCTACCAGGATACTGTCAATCAAGAAGTTGTCGACACCTTTGGCCATGGCCTCGGCTACCTTCAGACCAGGTCTGACCAAAAGCGGATCGTAGATTTTTTCGTCAACATAATATTTATTGGCCAGCAGGACAAACACGGGCCGCAGGCTGCGGGCCAACGTCCGGGGAATAGAGGGCCGCAGCACATAAAAAATGTAAGCTACAAAAATCCCCCCAATAGCCACCGTCGCCGAAATCAAAAACAGGCTGAGTTCCGTCGTGAACGGCAGATGTTGCTGCATTTCAGCGGCTGCGTGTTCAGCCATACTGTATACCGGGGCCAGCCAACTATCCATCACATGAGGCATATCCAGGCCAAAGCCATGCAGAAGCTCAACCGGTAACCCCAGACCCCCTCCCAACAACGCCAGAATCGCCAAGACCATCAAGGCCAGAGCAATCGGCCAGCGACTTTCGTGGGCGTGTTCGTAGAGATACGGGTCGCGGGGCTGGCCGTGGAAGGCAATAAAAACAGCGCGAAACGTGTAAAAAGCGGTCAAACCGGCGGTAACAATGCCGATGGCCCACAAAACAGGAGCGGCGGCAAAGGCGTTAGCCAAAATTTCGTCCTTGGAGAAAAAGCCGGACATCAACGGAAATCCGGCCAGCGCCAGACCACCGACCAAAAACGTGATGTAGGTGATTTTCATTTTGTGGCGCAGTCCCCCCATCCGCCGGATATCAATCACATTGTGGAGGGCGTGCATCACCGACCCCGCGCCCAAAAAGAGCAGGGCCTTGAAAAAAGCGTGGGTGGTGAGGTGGAACATACCGGCAGTGTACGCGCCAACGCCCACGGCCAAAAACATATAGCCAAGTTGACTCACCGTCGAGTAGGCCAGGATGCGTTTCAGGTCGACCTGCACCAGGGCGATGGTGGCGGCAAACAGGGCCGTAACCGCGCCAGTGGTGGCCACAAACATGGATACGCCGGGCGACAACGTATACAGCACGTTGCTGCGCACAATCATATACACCCCGGCGGTAACCATGGTGGCCGCGTGGATGAGGGCAGACACGGGCGTCGGCCCGGCCATGGCATCGGGCAACCAGACATAGAGCGGAATTTGCGCACTCTTGCCCATCGCCCCGATGAAGAGCAACAACGCAATCCAAGGGATGATGTTGGGCATTGTTTGGGCAATGTGGGGAGCTTGTTCAAATACGCCGTTGGCGCCCAAAAATTGCAGCGTGCCAAATGTACTCCAGATTAAAAAGACGCCCAGGGCAAAACCCACATCGCCGATGCGGTTGACCACAAAGGCCTTCATCCCGGATGCTGCCGGAGACAGCAAAGGAAATAATTTAACCGGCGGTTGGTCGGGACCGAGATCAATGGGGTCCTGTTCCTGGGCGGGCCGGTCGAACCAGAAGCCGATGAGCAGGTAGGAACAGAGGCCAACCAGTTCCCAGCCCACGTACATCAACAAGTAATTATCGCCCAGCACCAACACCAGCATCGAGGCGATGAAGAGGTTGAGAAACGTGAAGAAACGAGCATAATCCCGGTCGGGATGGGGGTGTCCGTGCTCGTCACGATGAATCATATAATCGGTGGCATAAACGTGAATGAGAAAGCCAACGCCGGTAACCACCAGCACCATCAACAACGAGAGATGATCCACCAGCAGGTTGACAGACACGGTTAAGTCGCCAATCGCAGCCCAGGTCCACAGGGGAACAATCACCACCTCTTCACGCTGGCTATTCAACTCAAATAAAATAACCGCCCCAACCACAAATGCGCCGAACACCATGAGTGAGGCGAAAATCCCCACAATTTTGTGTCCCATCCAACGGCCCAACAAGCCGTTCAGAAAAACGCCAACGATGGGCAGAAAAATGGTCAGCCAGATTAATTGAGTCATTGACGACACACCCGCAAGAAGCAAACGTCAGGAATTAACAAATCTTTCTCCCCTTACGCTTTACTGCTCACTTCACCCCTTCAGTGAATTCATGTCATCGGTGTTAACAGTCTGTTTGTGGCGATTCAGCTCAACCAGCAACGCCAGTCCAATCGCAACCTCCACCGCAGCTACAGCCATAATCATAAAGACAAAAATCTGCCCGGCAGCAGAATCGAGATAACGGGAAAAAGCCACAAAGGTGAGATTGACGGCATTCATCATCATCTCGATACACATCAGCACGATGATGACATTTCGCCGAATGAGCACTCCTCCCGCACCGATGGCAAACAAGATGGCGCTGAGTAACAAATAGTACGAAATGGGAACTTCATTGATCATTGCTCATCCTTTTTCAGGCCAGACTCCGGCGCCTGGCGCGCCAACCAGACCACCCCGACAATTCCTACCAAAAGCAACACCGAGACTAGCTCAAAAGCCAGGAGATAATCGGTAAACAGGGCGCGGCTAATCACCTGCGTTTGGCCGTACTGTTGCACAATTTCCTGGGTCAGGTTGCCAGTTTTACCGGCAGTTTGGAAAACGTAGTTATTTTCAAACACCGCCGTGCCGATAACGGTCAACAGAATCAATCCCAAGGCCGCCAGAAAAGCATTACGCACGGTCAACCAGCTTGACATCTGCTCGCCCAGCTCGGCGCCCAACAGCATGACCACAAACAGGAACAATACCACAATAGCCCCGGCATAAACCAATATCTGCACTACGGCCAGAAATTGAGCGTTGAGCGAAAAATAGAAAATGGCCAGCACGCAAAAGTTTGCCAGCAAAAATAGGGCGCTATGAACCACGTTTTTATTGAACACAACGCCAAAGGCCGACACCACCGCCACGGCGGCCAGGATCAGAAAAAAAATTTGTCCCATCTTCACTTCACGCTTTAGATTTTACATTGGTTTTGCCCCACGTCGGCACATCCAGAAAAACCTCATCACTACGAACCACAATGTGCGACGGGGCGTGAGGTTCCAGCAGTCTCTCCTTGGTATAAACGGCATCCCAGCGATTGTATTCGGCCAGGGCAAAATCGTGCTCCAAAACAATGGCCTCGGTGGGGCAGGCTTCTTCACAATAACCGCAGAAGATGCAGCGCAGCATGTTGATTTCGTACACTTTGGCGTACCGCTCGCCCGGCGAGTAACGTTCTTCGTCGGTATTTTCGGCGGCCTCCACATAGATACAATCCGTCGGACAGGCTGCCGCGCACAATGAACAACCAATGCAACGTTCCAAGCCGTTGTCATATCGCTTCAAAACGTGCCGGCCCCGGAAGCGAGGATACACCGCCACCGGCTCGTTGGGGAATTCGTTAGTAACCGGCCGGGCGAAAAAATATTTAAGGGTCACGCCCATGGCCCGGGCAATTTGAACCACGCCTTTCAGCACATCTTTGATCATATTCCTTACAACTCACGCTCAAAAATAAAACACACTGATTGCAATTGCCGTTACTACCAAATTTACAATGCCCAACGGCAGCAAGAATTTCCAGCAGAACTGCATCAGCTTATCAAAACGCACGCGCGGCACGCTGGCTCTAATCCAGAGAATCAGGAAGATAACCAGCGCAACCTTGAATAACAGGTACATCACCCCCAAAAATGGAAACTGCGTCACCCCCGGCCCCTGCCAGCCGCCCAGAAAAATAGTGGAAACAATAAAGCTGAGCACCACCACGTGTACGTATTCGGCGCCAAAGAAAAGGCCAAACTTCATGCCGCCATATTCGGTGACAAACCCGCCAATCAGCTCATTCTCCGTTTCCGGCAGGTCAAACGGCGACCGGCCAGCCTCGGCCAAGGCGCTGATAAAGAAGATGAGAAAGGCAAGGGGCTGGACAAAAATAAACCAGCCAAATCCGCCCAACCGGCCTTGCATCTGTACCATCTCATTCAACCGCAGGGTGCCGGTCATCAAAATAACACTGAGCAGGGCCACCCCCATAGGAAGTTCGTAACTCAGCATCTGGGCGCCGGTTCGCAGCCCCCCCAGCAACGAATATTTGTTATTGCTCGACCAACCGGCCAGAATAACGCCGTAAGTCCCCAGGCTGCCGATAGCCAAAATATAGAGCAAGCCTACGTTCACATCCGCCACCCAGGGTGTCACCAGGATGGGCGTGCCAAAAATCTGCTCGCTGAAAGGCAACACAAAAGGCTGGCTGGCCAGAGGCACCACGGCAAACCCAATCAACGCCGGAATCAGCGACAACGCCGGAGCCATCAGGTAAACCACCCGATCTACGTGGCTGGGAATGACTTCTTCTTTGAAGAACATCTTGAACATATCGGCAATGGGTTGCAGCAAACCAAACTTTCCGGCCCGATTAGGGCCGTACCGCAACGTAAATCGGGCCAACGCCTTGCGCTCAATCAAGGTCATCGCGGCAAAGCCAAGCATTAACGCCGTGCCGATAATAAGGATTTTTATAATTTCAACGATGAAGGTAATGAGATCTGGATCCATTATCCACCCACAAGAGCAGGTCACGCTGGCAACATGCCGCTTATTACTTACAAAATTGCCACGTTAAAAACGTGACCTGCAATTTCTACGATTTTTCTACCTTCACTGTGGCGTACAGACCGTCCGGCCCAACCAACTTTTCCGCCGGACGGCCGACCAGATTGCGTGGCAATAGGGCGATACCTTCAACCAGCATCCGGTTGACCCGCACCGGCACTTCAACCGTTACCTCGTTGGTCGATACCGTGACCAGGTCGCCATCCGTCAAACCCAACCTCGCCGCATCCGGGCGAGAAAGGCTCAACTCCGGCTGGACAAGATGAGCCTTGACCACCTCCGACTCGGCTAACAAACGCCCGGCATCATAGAGAACGCGCGGCGACACCACCGTCAGACCATTTTCCACCGGGGGCGGATCAGCCGGTGTCGCCAAAGTTAAGGGTAGTTTTGTTTTGCCTTCGGCCAGGGTAGGCCACTGAAGACCTTCGCGCACGTCGGCGGTAAAGCTCATTCCTTCATAAATGTAATGGGCGGTCTTTCGCGCGAGCGATACCGGCGCAATGAGATTTTCAAATTTCATCTCGGCGTAGAGCGGTACCTGCCGGGTAATTTCGGCCATCACCCCATCGGCGGAAGCATAGTTCCAATTGGCGCCCATTTGCCCGGCCAGCGCGGTCAAAATGAGCCAGTCGGGCCGAGCCTGGCCCGGCGCGGGCACAGCCGGATCAAAGGTCTGCACCCGCCGCTCCAGGTTGGTGAATGTGCCGTCCCGTTCGGCTACGCCGCAGGCCGGTAAAACCACGTCGGCCAGTTGGGCTGTTTCTGTTAAGAATAAATCTTGAACCACCAAAAAGTCAAGCTGGCGGAGGGCCTGCCGGTAAGATTCGCCATCTGCCGCCGGATCCACCCCGGCAATGAGCATCGCCTTGATTTTGGGCGACTCCACCAACAACATCTTTTGGGCCGACAAACCGACCTCACCCCCCATCGGCGCGTAACCCGGCAGGCGGTGGGGCACAACGCCCATATCCGCCGCGCCGCGACTGTTGGCGTGCGGCAACACCGGCATTACCCCGTTATCCGGCTTACCCGCATGCCCGGTGACCAAGGCCAACGCGGCCAGCGCCGACCGCAGGGCCGGGTCGTTGCCTGCTTCCAGACCAAACAGGATAAGGCCGTTATCGGCCTCGGCAAAGGCTTTGGCCGCCGCCGCGATGTCCGCCGCTGCAACGCCGGTTACTTCCGCAACTTTATTGGGGGAGTAATCCGGCAAGGCTTTTTCTAATTCGGCAAAACCACTGGTGCGAGCGTTGACGAATTCCCGGTCCAGCAAATTCTGCTGCACCACCGACGCCAGCAATCCCAGAGCCAGATACGCCGCCGTGCCGTAGCGATATCGCAGCACGGTCTGGGCCTGGGCATCGAGTTTGGTACGTCGCCCGCCAGCATTAATGAGATGGGCGCCTCGTCTGACTGCCGCACCTGCCACGCGCAGGTACAAAATGGGCGCTTCCTGGTCCAAATTGGAACCGATGACCAGAATGGTGGTGCCTTTCCCTACCCGGCCCAAATCGGTGCCCACACCAACGCCAACGGAAAAAGCCGTTTCGTCTTCCAGGGCCGCGCTCAACCCTACCCGGTGGTCAATGTTGGAGGAGCCGATGACCTGGCGGAAGAATTTTTGAAACAGGTACAGGTCTTCATTCGATAGTCGCGCTCCGGCAATACCGCCCAGAGCGCCGGGACCGTTACCTGCTTTGATGGCGGCAAACTTCTCGGCCACCAGGTCGATTGCTTCAGGCCAGGTGGTTTCGACCCATTCACCGTTGCGGCGCAGCAGGGGCGCAGTCAGCCGGTTGGGACTGCCGTTGAAGTGGTGACCAAACCGGCCTTTGTCGCAAATCCACACCTCGTTGACCACTTCGTTCTGGCGGGGCATGACCCGTTTGATCTGGCCGGTGCGCGTACCCAAAACCGTGTTACAGCCCACCCCACAGTGATTGCAGATGCCGGGTACATTGGCCAGCTCCCAGGGCCGCGCCTCAAACCGGAAATCGCGGGTGGTCAGCGCGCCCACCGGGCAAATGTCGGTGGTATTGCCGGAGTAGTGGCTGTCAAACGGCGGGTCGGAATAACTGACAATGTGGGCGTAGCGACCTCGTTCTTCAAGGGCCAGCACCGCATCGTGGGCAATCTCGTCCTGAAAACGCACGCAGCGGGCGCAAATGATACAGCGTTCCATGTCCAGCACAATCAAATCGCCCAACGGATACTGTTTGGGGAAGTGCTGTTTGTCTTCGTAGTCAAAACGACTGAGCCCCGGCCCGTGGCGGACGGTCAAATCTTGCAGGGGACATTCGCCGCCCTTATCGCACACCGGGCAATCCAGGGGATGGCTGGTCAACAAAAATTCCAGCACCGCCTTGCGGTCATCCAGCGCCGCCGCCGAGTTGACTTTGACCACCATTCCTTCCGAGACGGGGGTGGTACAGGCCGTCATCGGTTTGGGAGAGAAGCGGATGACCGGCTGGTCGTGTTCATCCAGCCGGGGCCGGCCGGTTTCTCTATCTATCACCGGGGTTCCCACCTCCACCAGACACATGCGGCACATGCCGACCGGGTCCATTTTGCCATGGTAACAAAAAACCGGAATTTCCTGGCCTATTTTTTTGGCGGCCTCGACGATGAGCGTCCCTTTAGGAACGGTCACCTCAACGCCGTCAATGGTCAAGGTAACTTGATCGGTCATGTTTTATAGAAATCCTATGACGTAATCGTGTTGGGCAATACGCAACAGGTTTGTTTTAAAGGAGTGCGTGCACCAGATTTTGCGCCGGTTTCTCAACTTCGTTTTCTTCGCGGGCCAGCGACTCGTATTCATCCTTGAACAACTCAAGACTCGTTCTCACGCCGGGCACCACAAACTCACCGAGCAGGCAGAAGCAGTTACCCTCCATCTGGTCGATGATGGTGTTGAGCAATTCAATATCCTGTTTGCTGCCGCGTCCTTCGCGCAGTTTGCGGTAAACCCCGGCCAGCCAATGGGTACCCTCACGGCAGGGACTGCACTTGCCACAACTTTCGTGTTTAAAGAACTTGATATTCTTCTCGGCAGCCCAGACGGCATCGCTGGTTTCATCCAGAATAATGAACGAGGCCGAACCGAGCATCGAACCGGCCCCGGCCATCGACTCGTAGTCCATCGGCGTGTCGAGCTTGTCTCCACCCATTATCGCCGACGAAGCTCCCGCCGGTAAAATTCCTTTCACCGCTTTGCCGCCAATAATACCGTCGCCGCACTCTTCAATCAGGGTACGGATAGGCATGCCCAACGGCAACTCGTAGTTGCCCGGTTGGTTGACCCGACCGCTCAGACAGAAGATTTTGGTGCCGGGGCTTTTATCGGTGCCAAATTGGCGATACCAGTCTGCGCCGTGGGCGATAATGGGCGGCACATTGGCCAGCGTCTCCACATTGTTGATTACGGTCGGTTTGGCGTACAAACCCGCCACCGCCGGGAACGGCGGGCGGCTGCGCGGCTGGCCCAGCCACCCTTCCAGGCTGTTGAGCAGGGCCGTTTCTTCGCCGCAGATATAGGCACCGGCACCCAAGTGCAAATACAAATCCAGCGAGAAGTCGGTGTCCAGGATATTCTGGCCGAGGAAACCTTTGGCGTAGGCTTCGTCCACGGCCTGTTGCAGGGTGGTGGTGAAAAGCGTACGGAATTCACCCCGGCCGTAGATGTAGGCGGTTTCCGCGCCCACGGCGTAAGCACACAAGGCAATGCCCTCGATGAGTTGGTGGGGGTTCGACTCCATTATTTCACGATCTTTGAATGTGCCGGGTTCGCTCTCGTCGGCGTTGACCACCACATACCGGGGGGAAATGTCTTTGGGGATAAAGCCCCATTTAACACCCGTCGGGAAACCGGCCCCGCCGCGTCCTCGCAAGCCCGAGGCTTTGACTTCGTCGGTCACCTCGCCGGGCTGCATCTGGTTGAGGGCTTTTTTCAACGCCTCGTAACCACCATGGGCCAGGTAGACATCAAGCCGATGGATATTATCTACGTCTCGATGGCGGAGCAAGACGTGTTGATCCAAAAGTTTGCTTTTCATATTTCAACGACGTTTTGTTATTTTAATAAATTTTGAATTCAAGAGCACTTACCACGCTTTCATAATCACCGGCAGATAATACTTGCGCCAATTGGTGTAAACCGTTACCTTGCCAGTGGCAGATATTTCCGCGCCACAACAGGAAACGCGGTAATCGGTATTGGCAATCCCATACGTGGCCGTTACCGTTACCCCAAAAGACATCGTTATCACCTCGCCGTTGGCCGCCAAACTGGGCGCTGTCCACGAAACCACGTTGCCGGGCATGAGCATCCCGCCGCTCGCATAATTTGTGCCCGCCGGGATGGCATCGGTAATCAATAACCCGGTTGCGGTAGTGATGCCGCTGTTGGTAACGGTCAGAGTATAGGTGATCAATTCGCCGGGACCGGCAGTCTCCGGGCCAGACTTGGTAATGGCCAGAATGGGCCGGTCGGTGACGGTCACCACCGTGGTATCGTCATCACCCAGGCTGCCGGTATCCGTAACCATCAGACGAAACCCCAGGTTACCCAACGTTAGCGGAGCCGTAAAAGTGGCCTGAGCCGTACCGTTCTGATTCAGGCTGACCGGCGACCCACTTTGCTGGACCCAGTCATAAACCAAAGTGTCACCATCGGCATCACTGCTACCACGGCCATCCAAGGTAACCAATCCTCCCGGTGGAGCCGGTTGCGCCGCGCCGGCCTTGGCCACGGGCCGGCGCTCAATCCAGATAGGACTGCTGTAGGCCGGATATATCCAGCCATCGTGGTAAGCTTCGGCGTAATAATAATGTCCCAACTGAGCCGGCAGACTCGGTTTCCATGTGACCAACGTTGCGCCAGTCAACCTGTCCGTGGCCACCCGCACTCCATTATTATACAGGGCCAGGTTGAGCGGTTTGCCGCCGTGGTCGGGGTCGTAAGCCCAAACGGTAAAATTGATCGTGCCCGGGTTCGGCAGGGCCGACCCCATCCAGGTACCATTGGCTTGCAGCACCAGGGCCATCCGCTGGCCGTACGGCGACACATAGAACGTGCGCCGCGCCCGAATGGCCTCCAGAATGGCGGGTTTGGTCAGACTGGTAGCCAGCAAGCCCATATACTTCTGCTGCCCCCAATCGCCCACGTGCGTATCTGAATTGAGCAAGATACCCACGTGCCAGCCCCGGTTCAGGCTGAGCAGCGTTTGATTGGTGCTTAATATCTCACACAGCAGAATTTTCTGGTCAACCTCTCCATAATAGGCAAAATCACGAAAGTTGAAACCTGCCTGGGGGTGGTTGAATTCACCAATAGCGTTTGGCCTGGCCACAAGCCAGGCGTAAAAATCAAGCAGGTTGCGATAACTCGGGTCGGCCCAACTCACATAAGTGTCCGTCTCCAGCACGTTCAAATGGCCGTCGGTGGGATTGGTATACTCAAAACCGCGCAACCCAACAAACGTGCCGTTAACCGTGGCCGCATTGGCTTGGGCCAGAATATCCTGCCACCTGGCCGGGTTCAGGTGGGAGTCGTGCCCGGTAAGGGCCATAAATTCCAACCCATTGGCCCGGGCCGTGGCAAAAGCCAGCGCTGGCGTGCCCGGCAGGTAGGCATCGTCCGTGTAGCCAGAATGGGTGTGCAAGTCGCCAATATACACCGTCATCCCGCCGACCGGCACGCCCGCCGTATCGATTTCGCCGCCAAACCGTACCGGGGCGGCAAAGGTGGTAAAAGTCCACACCGTGGTTTCAGCCAGAGGCTGACCAGCCACGTCCTGTACTTTCGCCGTTACCGTGGCCGTATAAGTTGTCTCCGGTTGCAGCGGTTGGTTGGGATAGAACACGGCCACTTTGCTGACCGCCAGGTAGTCTGCCCGGCCGGCCACCCGCGTGGCGCCTTGTTGCACATAGAAGGTTTCGCTGTTGATGGTATCGGGCTTCATCTCCCGCTCAAACGTCATCGAAACCAACGTATATGTCGGCACCGCCTGCGCCCCAAAGGGTGGATTGGTTTTAGGTGTTAAGGTACTGATCTCCAGGGCATCCACCTGCGCCCGAAAATCACACTCCCGGCCAAGCTCTAGCCGACACATCCCGTCGCCGGTGTCCACCGGGGCGGGCGTGGGCGTGACAGTCGGTTGGGTCGCCAGCACCGGACCGGCAGGGAAAAAGACGAGCAGACTCGCCAGCAGGCATCCGGCGACCAGCGTCCCGATAACCCCAATTTTTTTGATAAAAACCACGCCTTTAGCCAGCATCTTTCGTCTCTGGCGGGGTTGGCTAAGGAATCGCCAGCCCGTCAACTAATAGCACCATGCCCCCCTCAGCGGTCATCAATCGCTGCCCGGTTTTTTCGTTATACCAGCCGATGACCCACTGGTACGGGTCGACCGGAATATTTGCGGGAATATCCAGGGCCAGTTCGTCCTCGATGATCTCTCCGGCCAGCCAGCCCGTGGTGGGGGCCAGCCCCTGCCGGGGTAAGGTGTCTACCTGAGCTACAATCCGACCCCTGGCATCGGTGAGATGCAAAAAAGTTTTATAAGATTCTGACATCTCGCGCAACGCCTGCCACTGAACTTTCACCCGAGTGGTCTCACCCGGGACCACATCCTCCAATTCAAAGCCCCGTAACCGAATTAACTCGCCAAATTCCACATCCGTTTGCTGAGCCAACAGCGGCGCCTCAAAAATGTGCGTTCGGGCTTGAATCGAAACCGGGAATAACAATTGCTCACCGAGCAACTCCAACGATTCCAGATCAAACAGCCGTATCACCAGCAGGTAATCGCCCGTAGTAGCCGTAGCCGGGATGAGAGCCGGATAATTGGCGCGATAAACCTGTCCCACCGACCACGCGGTAGTGGGATAATCCGCCAGTAACGGCTGCGGTGTGTCGAACAACGGCATTGGCTCGCCATCCGACATTGCCAGCGCCAAGACCAGCCCTACCTCTTGCGTCATCGGCTCGGCGGCCTGCCACCACAGGGACATCCACGCCTGGTTACCGGGCTGCACGGTCGGCCCGGTTGAACTTGCCGTGCCGAGTAACCGCAAACCACCGGGGAATTGACCGGCCAGCGGTTGGGCCATATTCAAGGCGGTCACCTCTACGGCCGACGGGTTGGGCAACCCCTGCACTTCCGCCAGTGAGATTGACAAATCGGTTTGACCGCCGACCGGCGGCAGGCGCACACCGGTTTCGGCGTTATACACCACCGCCCGGAGCGCATACAGGCCAGGCGGCGCATCCGCCGGAACAGCCAATGTTGGATACACCGTTGATGTGGTACCGGGCATCCAGTGCCGGGTGGTGAGATATTTTTCCTCACTCAACAGCGGTTTGTCGGCTCTGGCCCATTCGTAGCCCTGGTCATCGTAAAGAGCCAGGCTCACGTTGTAATCCGCCTGCTCCGGCCTTGACATGGCCCAACGCAAGGCCACGCCCAACGTTTGTCCGGTGGCAAGAGGATTGGGTTGAAAACGTTGACCGATCAGACGCAGGGTATCGCCAAAAACAACGTCAATCGGCTCCAACGATGGATCGAACGACGCATCGGGCCGAAAACGATAGGTGGTGACCTGATAATCCGGCTGGTGATCCCGCGCCACTACCTCACCCTGAGTCCCCAGAACATAGTCAAAATAACCTTTGGGATCAACCACAATACGGTTGTGCAGCATTAAATGTACCGTGGCCGGTTTTTGGAAAAACGCCGTTACCATCTTCTGGCTTACCGTGGCTTCGTCAAGCACCGGAAAAATATTGGTCCCCGGTCCATCATACAGGTAGCGCACCGTAAACACCTCCGGGCGAGTGGTCGGGCTGACTTTGGGCCGGATGGGAAAAACAAACAGGGTGTCGGCCCGGCTTTGCGCCTCCATCCAATCCACCAACCGAACCGGACCGGCCGGGAAGAACATCGGCACCACGCCGCTGTTGGCCCACCGGCCAAAATAGAGCCAGTAGCTTGAAAGACCTGCCGCGATAACGATGAGCGCGACCACTACCGGTAAGATCGCCTGGTCGAGCAGCGGTCGCCTGACCAGTTTTTGCAGCCATTGCGCCGCCGCCAAAACGGTTAAGGCCACAAAAACAAATGAAACCGGCTGCGCGCCAATCCCCCGCCGCCAGACCTCAAAGATAAAGCCGGTGCTGGCCGAGCGCGAGAAAAACGCCGGAGCGATCATCACCAGCCACCAGATCAGCAAAAAGAGGTAGGCGTTGTTCCGCCAGCGCCGGAGCGTAACGATCAACCCAACTATAAACAACACCGTGACCAGCGGGTCAAAGGCTACGTACTCAAACCGGCCCTGCAACAACCAATTGGGCCAAAAACCAAAAGCCGAGAGCGTATCGAGCAGGTTTTGGGTGAACAGGTTGGCCAACGATAATTCGTTGGTGTGAACCAATTGAAGCACCCGCTGTAACACCGCATCAGGATGTAGGCCAAAATAAACAAAGATAGGGGTGGCCACCAACAAGGCCACCGGAAAGGGCCACAGGTACAAGCCGGACGGCGGAAAGGCCAACTGCGCCTGCCGTTTCCGGCTCAACCACAACATCCCCAAAAAAATCACGGGCACGCCAGGCACGCAATAGCCGGGAATGTAACCGTAAAACAGGAATCCCATCATCACCCCGGTGGCCACAAAATCCCGGCGGCGATTGGTGTTCAACGCCCGCCAGAGAAAATAAAAGGTCAAGGTGGTCAGCGGCGGCACTAACGACCAGTTGGGAGTGGCAATCCGGGCCAATCCCAAAATCCAGGTTGAATTGGCCATAAACAGAGCGGAGGTGAGTGCCAGCCACTGGTTAAAAGTGGGGCCACGGAACACCCAACCCGGCCCGGGCGGCAAGGGTAGTTGTCGTACCAGCAGGTACAGGAGCAACACCGACACCAGATTGACCAGGCCGTTAAGGATGCGCAAGCCGGTCAAGCCCGGGCCAAATAAGTAAATCCAACCCGTTTCCAACCACACCGCAATAGGGCCACCGGCCAGTTGGGCCGGATAATGGAACTCAAGGCCATGCCGGTAAGAAAGAACCGCATCTGAGGCCACGTCACTCTCGTCGGACCAGGGATAGGCCGCCGGAGGCACGTCGCCAATTTTAAAGAACACATTCAGCAAACAGGCTAAAATGACCAGCAAAACAAAAAGAATGTCGAAACGATGTCGTTGGAACATAGAAACGGTAAATGTCACGGCAGATTTCAAGTTATAGAGTAGCAGGGTAACGGGCAGCAAGATCATCTCGTTGCAGACATCTTTTCATTCTGCCACTTTGCTACTTGTTACGCTGTTACTTTGCCCCTCCGCCTCCTTTCGCAGCCTGGCAATGATGTTATCAATTTGTTCGTCGGTTAAATTCTCGTAATATTCCAGGTTGATTTGCAGACACGGCGCTTTGTCGCAGGCGGCAATGCACACAACTTCTTCCACCGTAAACAGGCCGTCCGGGGTGGTGCCGCCTTCCGGGCCCAAGCCCATCCGCTGGCACAGGCGTTTGTAAAAATCTTCCGCGCCGCGTAACGCGCAAGGCAAATCGGTGCAGACCTGAACCACGTACTTACCGGCCGGTTGTTTGCGAAAGAGCGTATAAAACCCAATGATGGAATGAACGTGGGTAACGCTCACCTCCAGGGCCTCGGCCACGGCGGCAATGTCGTCATCATCCAGCCAGTTCTTCTCCCGTTGAGCCAGGTACAGGGCCGGTAAAATGGCCGAACGTTTGTCGGGATATTGTTTGAGAATTTGGTTGAGTTCTTGCTGTTCTTTTTCAGACCACATTACCGATCCACCTCGCCCAGGACAATATCAATGGAGCCGATGACGGCAATCAAATCCGACACGTACCGGCCACGGGCCATCGTATCGGTGGCTTGCAGATTGACAAACGAGGGGCCACGCACGCGCAACCGATAGGGAATGGCCGTGCCGTCGCTGATAATTCCAAAGCCAAGCCAACCTTTGGGATTTTCCGCAGCCAGATACACCTGCCCTTCTGGCGGGCGATACCCTTCGGTAACCAGTTTAAAGTGGTGGATGAGCGACTCCATACTACTGGAGAGTTCTTCACGCGGCGGCAGGGCCACTTTGCGGTCGCTGGTGCGATAGGGACCGGGCTTGAGGCGATTGAGGCCCTGCTCCACAATGCGCATGCTCTGGCGCATTTCCAGAATCCGTACTTCATAGCGAGCATAACAATCGGCATCCGTCGAAGTCGGCACGTCGAAATCAAAATGGTCGTAGCAGGAGTAGGGCCGGGCCTTGCGCAGGTCGAGCGGCACGCCCGCCGCCCGTAGCAGCGGGCCGGTAACGCCCAGGGCAATGGCCTCCTCCGCTTGCAGATAGCCAATGCCCCTGGTACGGCTCAACCAGATGGGGTTATGAGTAAGCATGGTCTCCATATCGACCATTACCCCGGCAAAATCTTGCAGAAAATCTTTGACCGCATCTTTGAAGGCACCGGGCAGGGGCCAGCGCAGACCGCCCACGCTAAAGTAGCTGGTGGTCATCCGCGCCCCACAGACCATTTCAAAAATATCCAAAATGCGCTCCCGCATGGCAAAGGCATACATCAGCAACGAGTGCATGGTGCCGCTCACGTCCATGCTGTGGGTGGCCAGCCACACCAGGTGGCTGCCGATACGCTGCAACTCGTTGAGAATGACCCGGACATATTGCACGTATTCGGGGATGTCCACGTCCATCAACTTTTCAACCGTCATCACGTAGGCCATATTGTTGCTCATGGGAGCCAGATAATCCATCCGGTCGCAGTAAGGGATGAATTTTTCGTAACGTTTGTTTTCGCCGGTTTTTTCAAAGCCGGAGTGAAGATAACCCACTTCCGGCCTCACCTTGAGCACAGTTTCGCCGTCCAATTCCACGGCCAGGCGCAGCACGCCATGCGTGGCCGGGTGTTGCGGCCCCATGTTGACTACCATGTGAGCCTCGGCGTCCATATCGGGGGGTAACTCGGTGAGAAACGAAGGACCAACCATGATCTGTTGGCCCAGGTGGCCAAAGCGGGGATTGTCGTGGTCGTGACTGAAGTAGACCGGCTCGCCGCCCAGTGGATAATCCTTGCGCAAAGGATGGCCTACCCAGTTATCGGGCATCATCATCCGGCGCAACCAGGGGTGGCCACTGAACTCCAGGCCCATCAGATCGTAGGTTTCACGTTCCAGCCAGTCGGCGGTGGGCCAAATATCGGTAACGCTGGGCAGCACGGGCAACGCCGCCTTGCCATTGGAGCCGGTTGGGTCGGGCGCCGCAACGATCACCCGCAGGAAGCGATTTTGGGGCACCGAGTAAAGCTCGTAATTTGCGGCAAAGCGCGGCGACTGGCCCAGTTTGAGGCGGTCCGTGCCGTACACGTCCACCAGCAAGTCAAACTGCATGGCCTCATCATCGCGCAAAAACAGGGCCACATTGTGAAACTGGTCGGCGGCAACATAAACGGTGGTTTGCCCACAAAATTCGGCGTATCGCTCAATCCCAAAAGGGAAGATGGTTTTTAGTTTTTGTACAACAGCGTCGGTCATGTTGGCCTGACGAATTACAAATAGTAAATTACAGATGAGAAAGGTTTACCCTTTTACGCGCTCGCCCAACTTTTCCTCGGCTTTGATTTTCTCTTGGAGCATGGTCAGGGCGTAAAAGAGAGCTTCGGGCCGGGGTGGGCAGCCGGGGACGTATACGTCAACGGGTAAAATTTTGTCTACGCCCTGGACAATGGCGTAATTGCTAAAGGGGCCGCCGCAAGAAGCGCAATCGCCCATGGCAATGACCCACTTGGGGTCCGACATCTGGTCGTACAGCCGTTTGATGACCGGGGCCATTTTGTTGGACACCCGGCCCGATACAATCAGCAGGTCGGCCTGGCGCGGCGAGGCGCGGAACACCTCGGAGCCAAAACGGGCAATATCAAAACGAGACATCCCGGCGCTGATCTGCTCGATGGCGCAGCAGGCCAGGCCAAAGAGCAAGGGCCAGATGGAATTGGCCCGGCCCCAGTTCACCAAATCTTCCAGGCGGGCCACGGCCACGCCCATGGCCCCGGTTTTACCCTGGGCCTGGGCGGCCTTGATTTGGGCCGGGGTAGGCAGGCCGTTTACGGCTTCCATTCCATCACTCCTTTCTTCCAGATGTACACGTAACCAATAATCAACAGGGTTAAAAAAACACCCATCTCGATCAGGCCAAACCACTTCAAATCCCAAAAGAGCACGGCCCAGGGATAAAAGAACAGCACTTCAATATCGAACAGGATGAAGAGCATAGCAATCACATAATACTGGATGGGCACACGACGGCGGGCGCTGCCGTAGGTCAGCTTACCGGACTCGATGACATCGAGCTTGGCTTTATTGGGTTTGCGCGGCCCCAGGTAATGGGGCAGAATTAAGGCTACGGCAACAATGAAAGCGGCAACCAGAACAAAGATCAAAATAGGTAAATAGTCTGAAGGCACCTGTTGACTCCCCCTGTGCTTTGGCTGAGATAGATTCGACCTGGGACGTTACTTTGTAAAGTCTATCACAACAGGCAATAATTACAAAACAAATAGGGTTTATTTAATTGAAAAACCGCTGCCTCTGCATTATATGCCACCCAACAATCAGCTACAAAATGAAGAAATAACGGTTATTGCCGCCAGGGGAACAGATGTGATAAAATAGAGAGGATTTTACCCCCTGTAATTTCTCGCCGGGGGATAAAGCACCGGCTGGTACTATTTTTTATGTTCAGTTACCTAAACCACGCTCATTTCATCCTGCTCATTTCTATCTGCTCATTACTCCTTTCGTCCGCCTGTGCCTTCAGTCCTTCAACTGTTCTGGTTGATTTGGGTGTGATTACGCCCACACCCACCCCCGACCCCTTCTTTCACTACCGCGCCGCTTTGCAACCCCGGTCGCAAAACGACATCGAAGCGCTTGGCCCGCTGCCGCAATATCACGTGACCGCTCAATTGAATCAGGAGGGAGATATTCTGCAGGGGGTTGAGCAGGTCATTATTCCCGCGCCCGGCCCGGAAGTGGTCTTCCGGCTTTATCCCAACCTGGCTAACTACGGCGGCGCCACACAAGTGACGTCAGCCCACATCAATGGCGCGCCGGTGAACCTCGAGCCGCTGGCCGACAACACCGCCATTCGGTTAATTGTACCGCCGACAGCTGATGACTCCCTGCCCGTTTTGGCTACGGTCAACCTGGCCTTTACGGTAAATCTGAACAGCCAGCCTGGCCCCGATCCGTCGGACTATACCCTCTTTGGTTGGGATGGGCCGGTGCTCAGCCTGCCCGGTTTTTACCCTACCCTGGCCGCGCGGCAGAACGGCGAATGGGTTTTAACCCGGCCTCCGGCCCATGCAGATGTTCTTTTTAACGAAGTAGCCCTCTATCAGGTCGATCTGACTTTGCCTCGAGCCATGGTGGTTGCCGCCAGCGGGGTCGCGCTCAACGTGATAGACAATCCCCAAAATGACACCCGCACCTGGCAAATTTCGGGCGGCCCCTTGCGAGATGTCACCCTCATTGCCGGGCCGTTCCAATCAGTTAGCGCGGAAGCTGCCGGGGCCACGGTAACCTCGTACTACCTGCCCGGCCACGAGACCGCCGGTCAGGCCGTGCTGGCTCATGCCGCCGCCTCGTTGCGGCTCTACAGCGACATCTATGGTCCCTATCCCTATGCCGAGTTAGACGTGGTAGAATCTCCACTCAACGTGCGGGGGATGGAATACAGCGGTCTGGTACTCATCGGCGAGGATCTGTACCAGGAGCAGCGAGAGTATCTCACCTTTCTGGTGGCGCATGAGGTAGGGCATCAATGGTGGTATGCCGTGGTCGGCAACAACCCCTACCAACATCCCTGGCTGGACGAAGGACTCGTCGAGTATGGGGCCTTTGACTATTATCGCGGCGTTTTTGGCCAGCCCGCCGCCGAGGAATTGCTCACCGGACGCTGGCAGATTCCGTTTGACCTGGCGGCCGGCGGCGGCGTCGACGGGGCCATCGACCGGCCTGCCAATGCCTTTAACCCCACCACCTACGAACTATTGGTTTATGCCAAGGCTGCTCTCTTTTTCAACGCTGTGCGGGAACAGCTGGGTGATGAGATATATCAACAAGTCATGCAGACCTACTACGCCGAAAATCGCTACCGTATCGTAACTCCCCAAACCTTTCTGGCCACCGCCGAGCGGGTATCGGGGCAAAATTTGAACCCGCTGGCCGAAGAATGGCTCAAATAGCCAATTAGTCCCATGTAGGCCAAAATTCTCCTTTTAACTCTGGCCCATATCAACTATAATGAAGGTATCTCGCCAGCCAAAAGTGACTGTCACCTATTTCCGATAGAGTTTAATGAAGGTATCTCGTCAACCCAAAGAGCCGGAATGATGCGAAACCTATCCCCAAAAATCAAGCTCCCGATTTTACTGCTATTACTGACTCTGGCCTGCAATCCATCGATCAACATGCCTGCTCCGGCTGACCCAACCCCTACGGTCACCCTCACCCCATCCCCATCTCCCATACCAACCATAACTCCGTCGCCGCCGCCTTCGCCCACCCCTCTTCCCACTCCCATCCCAACCCGAGTTGTGCCCGTTATCCCCGCCGAAATTGCGCCGATGACCGGACTCGACTGGAATAACCTGATACCTTACCGTGAGGCCATGCTGCCCGAGTTTGCCGACGACGTGGAAACCGTGGCCCAGGCGGGAGCCAGCCAATACTATATTGAAGCCAGCCTGGATCCGGATAGTTTTGATTATGAAAACGGCCCGGTTCTCAACGGTGTGGAGCGAATCCGTTACACCAATACCGAAAATGAGCGGTTGTCGGACATTTATTTTCGTCTATACCCCAACCTGCCCGGCTACGACGGCCAAATGACGGTAGAAACCGTTATGGTCAACCATCGGGTGGTTCAACCAGAACCGGCAGCCGAAAACTCAGCCCTGCGCGTGCCCCTGCCTCAACCCCTCTCCCCCGGCGAGGCCATCGACCTGGACCTGACCTACACGGCTCTCATTCCCCGCCAAACTGAGTTTGGCTACAACATTTTTGTCTACGAGGATGACACGGTTGCCCTGGCCGGTTTTTATCCGGCCATCGCCGTTTACGATGCCAAAGGCTGGGACGTGAGCGTGCCGCCTCATTACGGCGATGCGACCTATCTGGACGTGTCTTTCTATCAGGCCCAATTGACCGTACCGGAGGAGATGACCGTGGTGGCCTCCGGCAACCTGCTCGACAGCAAGTCAAACCAGGATGGCACCAAAACTCTTTCCCTGGTCAGCGGTCCGATGCGTGATTTTTTTGTGGCCATGCGACCGGATTATAAAGTCGCCAGCCAAACCATCGATGGGATCGTAGTCAACAGTTATTACCCCGCCGGGTTACAGACAGGGGGCCAGGCCGCCTTGCGTTACGCCGCTGATTCGTTGCGCGTATTCAATCAATGTTTTGGCCGGTATCCCTTTGCCGAGCTAGACGTGGTGGCCACGCCCACCACCGCCGGAGGCATTGAGTATCCCGGTCTGGTCGTTATCAACCAACAATTCTATGATTTTGGAGGCTCGTATTTTCAGCAGGTTGTCTCGCACGAGGTAGCCCATCAATGGTGGTATGCCATGGTTGGCAATAACCAGGTGGACGAACCCTGGCTGGACGAGTCTCTCACCAACTACAGCACCGTTTTTTATTGGGAAGATATTGAGGGCGCAGAAATGGCCGAGCGAATCATCGAGGGGTACTTCTGGGAACCCTACGAGAAAGCCAAAGAGGTGGGGCAGGATCGGCCCGTGGTCGGGCCGGTGGCCGATTTTTCGGAGAGAGACTACGGCATTTTTGTGTACGGCAAAGGACCGCTGTTCTTCCATGCGTTGCGGCAAGAAGTAGGAGACGAAACTTACCTAAAAATCATGCAGGCTTATTACAACCGATATCGATACCAAATAGCCACCGGCGACGATTTATTGGAACTCATCGAGCGAATATCCGGCCAGGATATTGACCCGCTCTTTGAGCAGTGGATGGAATAGTACTTTGAGCCAATATTTTCCTTCCCCGGGACATGATATAATGAACCAGGTTGCGACCCTGGATGGTGCTGAACCCTAATTTAGGAATATGGTATTACTCCCTGATACCCCGGATGTCCGCTCACGCGTAGACCTTTTATATCTGGTAACTCGCGAATTCAATGCCGGTCTTGATATTGATCAGGTCCTGCATCGCGTTCTGGCGGCAACGGTGGCCTCGGTGGGGGCCTCTGATGCCAGCCTCTTTTTGTTTGATGAACACGGCGAATTGGAAAATTTTTTCCTGATTAGCGGCTTTGAAATGCAGGAACGCAGCCGGGCCACGGTAGATGCCGTTCACAAAAAGGGGTTAATTGGCTGGGTTAAACAGCACCGCGAAGGCGTTCTCATTACCGACGCCAGCGCCGATGATCGCTGGTTTAAGGATAAAAACAACGCCGAACTGAGCAAGGTGGGCAGTGCGGTTTCGGTGCCCATTCAACTGCCGGAACAACTCCTGGGCGTTTTAACTATCACTGCCACCGAGCCGCACTATTTTGACGAAAGCAACCTGGCCATGCTGTCCATCATCGCCGACCAGGCTGCCTTTGCCATTGCCAACGCCCGGCTGTTTAAGGCCGAACAACACCGGCGCAGCCTGGCCGATACCCTGGCCTCCATTGCCCACACTATCAATTCCACCCTTGATCTCAACGAAGTGCTGGAGCTTATTCTTCAGCAACTGACCCTGGTGATTGACTACGACAGTTGCTCTATTTTTCTATACGACGACGAAAACGACCGGCTGATAGCGCGCGCGGCCCACGGATTTGAGCAGTCCGTCATCGAAGACGCGCTCGGAACCGTGCTGCCGTTGAAGAAAGGTTTGCCCAACTACCGGGTGGTCAAAGAGAAAAAACCGGTTGTCCTGTCTGATGTGGGAGTTGATCCTGGCTGGTTAAAAACCGCTTCTTCCCAACAAATCCGGAGCTGGATTGGGGTGCCGCTCATCACCCGCGATAGAGTCATTGGCATGTTAACGATTGACAGCCACGAGGCGAATAAATACAGCGACGAGAACATTAAAGACGTGGTCGCTTTTGCCGACCAGGCGGCCACGGCCGTGGCCAATGCCCAGAGCGTTACCCGCCTGCAAAATGCCGAAGCCAGCTACACCGCCCTTTTTGAAGACAGCACCGATATGATCATCATCACCAATTACCTGGGGGTGATTCTCAACGTCAACCGCAAAGCGTGCCAGATGCTTTGGCAAGCCAAAGATACCCTGCTTGGCCACAATATCTCTATCATCGACGAACGGCTGAAGAAGGCCCTAACCCAGCAAAAAATGCAGTTACGGGTCAGGAACGAGGTTTCCCTGGAGTTGGACATAACCAACCCGCAACGGCAAACGATTCCGTTGGAATTCAAAGCCCGCCAGGTTCACTATGATGGCCGGTATTGCGTGCAATGGGTGGGGCGAGATATTTCCGCTCGCAAAGAAGCGGAGCGGCTGCGCCAGGATTTGGTTAAAATGCTGGTGCACGATCTCCGAGGCCCCCTGGGCAACCTCATCAGCACCATGGATTTACTGCCCCGGCTACTCGGCCCCATTGATGACAATTCGGCTCTCAGCGAGGTTTTGGGAGCAGCCAGGCATAACAGCCAAGAACTTAAAGATATGATCGACTCCATGCTGGATGTGAGCCGACTTGAACAGGGCAATGTTCCCCTCTACCGCGATCAGGTTAGGCTAGAAACAATCATCAAGGCGGTTAAAGACCAAGTGACCCCACGAGCTAACGCCAAGAGAATGGAACTGGTCTTTAATCCCCTGCCCGACCTGCCGCCGTTGTGGGTTGATGAGAGTATGCTGCGCCGCGTGCTCGTCAACCTGGTTGACAACGCCATCAAATACACCCCCAACAAAGGCAAAATTACCCTGGTCGCCACCCGGTGGAACGACACCTTACACATCACGGTTTCAGACACCGGCGCGGGTATTCGCCCGGAAGACCAACCCTATATTTTTGACAAATTCTCCCGGGTGGACCATTCTGTCAATGCTCCTGCTGGCGTAGGTTTGGGTCTGGCCTTCTGCAAGCTGGCCGTTGAAGCCCACGACGGCACCATCTCGGTTGAGAGCGAAGGCATCCCCGGCCAGGGCAGCACTTTCCACGTTTTCATTCCCCTTACCGAGAAGCCAAAATAACAAAGCAGCAAGCAGGATAACAAAGTAGCAAACGCAAAGACCGCTGTTTTGTAACTCGGTGTTCGGTTTGCCTGCCTGCCCAGGGTGGGGTATCATCACCCGAGAAGATGTGGTTTATCTGGATGATATATTAAAATGACCCTGGATCTGATTGCTCGATATTACGATGTAATCCACAGTAACTTTGAAGACGACTGGCCCATGTGGGAAATGCTGGCTCAAGGCATTGATGGCCCCATCCTGGAAGTTGGTTGTGGCACGGGCCGGCTGTTGGTGTTGCTGGCGCAGGCCGGACATACGATCATGGGAATCGACGCATCAAGGGTGGCCCTGGACGCGGCACAGGCCAAAATTAATGCGACCAGACTGGCCGATTACGTCACCATCCATCAGACAGACATGCGCAACTTTGACCTGCCCCACAAAGATTTTGTCCTGGCCTTGCTTACCCTCAATACCTTTATGCACAACCACACCATTAACGACCAACTGGCCACCCTGCAAGCCATTCACCGTCATCTGCAACCGGCGGGCCAACTGGTAATTGACCTTTTCTACCCCGACCCGACCCTTTTGGCCGAAGCCGACGGTCGGCTTTATTTTGAGGGCGAGCTCATCGATAAATCAACCGGGCGCACCGTGCAATGGTACTGGCGACACGAGATTGACCTGGAACACCAACTACGTCATCTGGTTTATGTTTTGGATGAGATTGACGGGGAAGGATTAGTCCGCCGCACCCAACTTCCGTTCTCGCTGCGGTTTGTCTATCGTTATGAGATGGAGTTGCTGTTGCGGGCTGGAGGGTTTACCGTTGACACCATCTACGGCAGTTACGAACTCGAGCCGTTCCACAGCCATAGCCCCCGGATGATTTTTGTGGCCAGAAAAGCATAACCCGTTGTGGAAAAATTACCAGGGTAGTCACCCCAAAAAGCAATTGAGATATGATTAAAACTGTTACTGCCATCCGTTATATCACGCCTTTGCGAGAAGGCGGCTCGCTCCCGGCCGTGGTTGAAGCCGACGATGGGGAAATGTACGTGATGAAATTCGTCGGGGCAGGCCAGGGGCCCAAAGCCCTGATTGCCGAACTGGTAGCCGGGGAGATTGGCCGGTTGCTGGGGTTGCGGGTACCGGAGCCTGTTTTGCTGGAATTAGACCATCGGCTGGGGCGTGCCGAGCCAAACGCGGAAATTCAAGACCTGCTTCAGCGTAGCGCCAATCGATTAAACCTGGGGCTGCGTTACTTACCCAATGCCTTTGAGTTCAACCTGCTCCTGAAACCGCCGCCCAAGGCCGACCTGGCTTCAACCATTGTCTGGTTCGACGCGTACGTGACCAATGTAGACCGCACGGCGCGTAATGTTAATATGCTTTTATGGCAAGAGGGGTTGTGGCTCATCGATCACGGCGCTTCGCTCTACTTTCACCACGACTGGAACGACTATTTGCAGCGTAGCCGGAGTCCTTTTAAGCAAATCAAAGATCACACTCTCATTTCTCTGGCCACTAACCTGCGTGAAGTTGACCAAATGTTGCGCCCCCGGCTGACCCCGGAGGTAATCCGTGAGGTTGTCAACATGATCCCGGACGAATGGTTGGGCCAGGAAGCCGCGTTTGCCAGCCAGCCGGAACATCGCGAGGCTTACGTGACCTATCTGCTCAACCGGCTGGATGCATCATCGGTTTTTGTTGAGGAAGCGATCAATGCCCACAAAGCCCACCAGTAGCTCGTTTGATTATGCCATTGTCCGCGTTGTGCCTTACGTGGAACGCGAAGAGTTTATCAACGTGGGCGTGATTCTTTTTTGTCGAGCGCAAAACTTCCTGGCTGCGCAGATTGAGCTAGACCGGCAACGGTTGATGATCCTGGCCCCGCATCTCGACGTAGCCAGGGTTCAGGCCCTCCTGGAGCTAATCCCATGTATTTGCGCCGGTAATAAGAGCCCTGTTGGCCAGTTGAGCCAGGCCGAGCGATTTCACTGGCTGGTCAATGTCCGCAGTACCTCTATTCAAACCTCTCCTGTACATTCAGGTTTATGCACCAACCCGGCAGCCATGCTGGACCATCTGGTAGAGACGATGGTTCTATAGAAACACCCTGAAGGTGTGCAAACCATCGGTTCGCCCAAGAACCTTCAGGGGGTCAGCTATCCTGGCATCCCAGCCAAAAAATCAGCGCCGCTAATGCTGCCATGATACCGCCCATAAAAAACACCGCCTGCCCATCGATATTGTCCCACAAATAACCCGCCGTCACCGAACCCAAACTCCAGCCCAGACCGGACATAGCAGCGCCCATTAAGGTTTGGGCCGTGGCACTCAGACCCGGCGGCGCGGCCTGGCTGGCATAACCAACCGCCGATACCCAATAGATACCAAAACAGACACCCATGCCCAGCACCACTATAATCACCTGAGTAGGAGTGATACTCAACCCAACCAGGGTCCAAACCAGGCTAAACCCCAGCATTGCGGCCAGAATCAACTTACGATAACTGAAACGAGCAAACCACCGCACCCCGTCTGACCGAACGTGCGCCGATGGCAGGGTTGACCATCGGCACGGTGCGTGGTTGACGATAAATGGTTGGGGTTCCTTTCTGAAGTAGACTAGACCAAACAAAAAAGGACAAACCAACCGCCTGCCCCGGCCCATAAATTAACACATAAGCGAGGACTTGGCAATATTGACAGGGTGTAGGGGAGATGTTATACTCGCGCGGACTGATAGACAGAGCGGAAAATTACACCTACCTCAAAGTTCCGGACCAGTGGAACGTTGGACGGTAGCTGGCGCATCCTGGACGCCAGCCGATGGCATAGGAATGCCATCCTACGTAAATTTAGATCTACTGATAATAAATCTAACAAGTTAAGGAGAAGAATTATGAGGACGAATAATCAAAAATGGATACTGTTCCTGGCCCTGGTGTTGGGACTGACCCTGGTGACGACGGCCTGCGCTGGCCAACAGGCAACACCGGCGTCGCAAGAAGAGGCGAACCCGGCTCAGGCGGAACAAGCCAAAAAACCAACCATTAAGTTGGCCGAGAATCCCTGGTCCGGCTCGCAGGTAAACGTAGCCGTGGCCAAGATTCTGCTGGAAGAGCAGTTAGGTTATCCGGTAGAAATCGTCACCATCGACGAAAACGCCCAATGGCCCGCCCTGGCCAATGGCGATCTACACGCCAGCCTGGAAGTGTGGCCGTCTGGTCACGCCGAAAACGTGGCCCAATATATTGAAGACAAAGGAGTTGTTGAAAATATCGGTTTGCTTGGTCCGGTAGGCGAAATTGGTTGGTTTATGCCTGCCTACGTGTTGGAAGACCATCCCGAACTGGCTACCTGGGAAGGATACCAGAACCCAGAAAATGCTAAACTCTTTAGCACCGCCGAAACCGGCGACAAAGGCCAATTTCTGGCCGGTGATCCCAGTTGGGTACAGTACGACGCCGACATTATTAAAAATTTGGGACTCAACTTTGCTGTAGTAAACGCCGGCTCCGAGGAGGCCATCCTGGCCGCGTTGGCTTCCGCTTACAGTCGCCAGGAACCTATTCTATTTTACTTCTGGACGCCGCACTCGGTGCATGCTCAATACGATCTGGTGCAGGTAGAACTTCCGCCCTACAGCGATGAATGTTACGCCAAAATTGAGTCCGGCGGGGTAGACTGTGCTTACCCTTCAGACGACCTGTTCAAAATTGCAGCCGCTAATCTTAAGAACGATGCGCCGGAGGCTTACCAGTTGCTCAAAAACTTCAATTACACCACCAAGGATCAAATCTCGATGATAGCCGCCGTGGAATTGGAGAACAAAAGCCCCGAAGAAGCGGCCCGCGCCTGGATTGAGGCCAACGAAGCCATGTGGAAAGCCTGGTTGCCGTAATAGACAGTGGCCCCCCTAACTCCCTCCACAGGGGGAGAACCAAGCCAGGCCCCTCGCTTGGGGAGGGATTTAGGGAGGGTTTATCCCCAACTGCCTGACTTCTAAGAAAACCGGGACTTACGCATGTCATTCTGAACGAAGCTTGGAAGCGAAGGAAGCGCAGCGGCTGAAGCGGCTAAGCGGCGTGAAGAATCCACAGAGATTCTATTGGCAAGACCACGTTTTAGGGATTTTTCGCTCCCTCTGGTCGCTCAAAATGACATG
>JAFGNV010000085.1 GCA_016926805.1 Anaerolineae bacterium | reverse complement strand
GATAAAAAGTTTTCATAATCTTGTTAATTCTGTAAATCCTGTCGAATTTTCACCCCTATTGGGGAATTTATAGCAAAGTGAAAACATAGTGTCACTATATTTGTGGAAGATAAAAGAACGATGAAATACACAAAAACTTTTATTTTTTTGACGATATTGGTCTCAATTTTGTTAGCTGGCTGTGCGAGCATGGCCAGTTCATCCCCTTCCGAGGTCACTCAGGCGGAAGTGGCTGTCACCCAAGCCGAAGTCGAGATAGCTGTCGCAACCGAGGAACCAGTTCAGACAGAGGCTGGCGGGGCGTGGGAAGTTGTATTCCAGAGAGAGGTTGAGCAGCCAGTGAGAATGGCTGCCTTTTTTAACGAAGCCTTTGGCGTAACCGGCGGTGCAACCGGCGCGGGCAAAGCCCACCGCACCGACGATGGAGGCGCTACCTGGACCATGGCCGAAGACAGCGGCGGCTGTATCTATGGTGTGGAAATTGTGGACGACCAGTTAGTGTGGGCATGCGGCAGAATCACCGGGGCGTCGTTCAGCACGCCGGGCGGAGTGCGGATGAGCGCCGACGGCGCCCGAAGCTGGGGACCTAAAACAAGTTACCAGCCCAAGCCCGACCTTTGCCAATTGAGCTTTCTGGATACCCAAACAGGTTGGGTGGCCAATGTGGGTAAGCTCAGCCTGACTACGGACGGCGGGGAAACCTGGACGGAATTAACCCTCCCGGGCAGCCTGGCTAAGATCGCGGCCATTTCTCTCCTGGCCCCAAGCGAAGGATATGTTTTGGATTACGACGGTAATTTATACATCACCGTGGATGGCGGCGAAAGCTGGTCAACCCAAACCATAGGGTTGGAAAAACTTGGCGAATTGAAGCTCGTGCCTCCTTCTGATCTGGCCTCAACCGCCATGCGCTTTTTTGATGCGGAGCACGGCGTAGTCGTACTGAGCCTCATCGGCGGCGGGGAGAGCAAAGTGCTTGCCTTGCGTACCGCCGACGGCGGCCAGACGTGGCAGGAGGAAAACGTGCCCGCCGCAATCGGCGTACCCTACCTGACGCGCGACGGTCAGTTCTTGACCCTCTACGGTCTGCTTGATTCCGACGTGACCGTGCTGCGTTACCTTGGAGAGTAGCCTGGCAATTTAATGTTGATGACGGATTTGGTGATTAAATAACTTATTCTGAACGTATATTTAAGGTAGATTTTGCCCAAATATATTACAGAATAAGGAGGAACCAATATGTCTCAACTCCCTTCCTGACCCGCGACGGCCAAATTTTAAGCTTGTTGAACTTCATCAGCTCCGACATTACCGTATTGCAGTACCGGTAACTCAAAAAATATCTCTTCATTATATTTTTCCAGAAGGGAAAAACCATGAAATACGCCAGAGTTTTTATTTTTCTAATGGTATTGGTATCGCTGCTGGTAGCCGGGTGCGCGTCGGCGGCGGCACCCCCACCCGCGGACGAACCAGTCGAAGCGCCCACCGCGGATGTTCCATCCGCCCCCACCGAAGCGGCCCCGGCCACAGATGACAGCCCGTGGCAGATTGTTCTTGACATTGAGGTTGAACAACCGATGCGCATGGCCGCGTTTCTTGATGAAAACTTCGGCCTCACCGGGGGAGCCGACACCGCCGGCAAAGCCCAATACACTACCAACGGCGGTGAAATCTGGACGATGGCCGACACCAGCGGTGGCTGAATCTACAGCCTGGACATCGTGGATGCCCAAACCGTTTGGCAGTGTAACTTAAGCAATATCAGCGTGAGTGTAGACGGCGGCCAGACCTGGGAAAGCGCAGGCAAGGGTGGAAGTAGCTGCATCATGAGTTTTGCCGATGCCAAGACAGGGTGGACCCTAAAAAGGGGAACTATTGAATTGACCGCAGACGGGGGGCAAACCTGGAACAAAGTGACCCTCCCTGAAGGCGTCAAGGATATTGAGGCTATCTCGCTCCGCACGGCCAGTGAAGGCTATGTCTTAACATCCGATGGCGTTTTACACAAAACCCAGGATGGCGGCAATAGCTGGTCGTCTATAACCTTAGACCTGACGAAATATGGACAAATGAAGTTCCTGCCTTCTAATCCCCACGGCTACCCCCCATCCGTCGCCATTCGTTTCTTCGACGTTGACCATGGGGTCATTGTGATGAGTCTGGCCGGTGGCGGCAGCAAAGTTGTTGCGCTACGTACCGCCGATGGCGGCCAAACCTGGACCGAAGAAATTGTGCCGGCAACGATTGGGACGCTTCACCTGACTCACGACGGCAAGTATTTAACCGTCAATTCTGCGCTTGAAACCGAAAAGGTTACGGTGCTCCGCTACACGGGCGAGTAGAAAAAATAGCTATTCTGGAGGTTTCTTGCGAAATCCCCAGAATTTCTATAAAATCGGCGAAGGAAACGTCTTTATATAGTTGTTCAGAGCATGTTTTTGGGTAGAGACAGAACACTGTCCTGTCTCTACCCCGCAAAAGGACGCATCAAAATAATGAACTATCTCAAACTCCTGGGCGGTTTATCCGTCTTACTGCTATTGGTTCTGGCGGCTGGCTGCGTATCGGCCCCGCCACCACCGAAAACTATTGAGACGGAGGGCAAAGCCACAAATACCTCAGACCCCCCAAATAACAGTCCGTGGGAAATCATCCTGCAACAGAAGATTGAGCAGCCCATGCGTGTTGCCGCCTTTCTTAACAAGTCCTTTGGCCTCACCGGCGGCCCCTCAGACATGGGCAAAGCTTACTATACCACCGACGGGGGCAACACCTGGACCATCACTAAAAACAGCGCCGATTGCCTGTTTAGCCTGGACATTGTGAATCCCCAGGTGGTCTGGCAGTGTAGCCTGGGACCAATTCGGGTCAGTACCGACGGCGGCCAAAGCTGGCAGGCCGTGCCGGATTACGGCAATTATTGCCGCCAACTGAGCTTTCTGGACGCCGAGATAGGTTGGCTGGCTACCTCGCACCAACTTATGGCCACTGCCAATCGCGGCCAAACCTGGGCGGCGGTTCCGCTACCCCAAGGCGTACAGGATATTGCTGCTATTTCCCGCCGCACGGTCACGGCTGGATACTTGCTCGACACGGCGGGCATCTTGTATAGCACCCAGGATGGAGGCCAGAGCTGGTCTGCCCATCCATTGGGGTTAGATTTGCAGGAAGACACCCTCCCCAACCACGATACAGTGTCAGCCGCAGTGCGCTTTTTTGACGCCGAGCACGGCGTGGTGGTGGTCCATCTGATAGGCGGCGGGCAGAGTCGCTTAGTGGCCTTCCGCACCACAAATGGCGGTCAAACGTGGCTGCCAGAAAATGTCACCACGGCGCCTCTCCTCGTTTCGCTGTACCTGTCACCCGATGGTTCAACCCTGACCATCGCCGACAAAATTGAATCCTGCATTTCTGTGCTGCGCTACCTTGAACAGAAATGACCATAAGGTTGAAGAATATGCCAAAGGAGCAAACTATCATCTATTTTGACAACGCTGCGACCTCCTGGCCCAAGCCGCCAGAGGTGAGTAAGGCGATGGCGCATTATCTGGATGAGGTGGGCGCCAATCCCGGGCGCTCCGGGCACCGTATGGCGGTGGAATCGGCCCGGATTGTTTATGCGGCCCGCGAGGCCGTGGCCGAGCTTTTCAACGCGCCCGATCCCCTGCGTGTAGTTTTTGGGGCCAACGTAACCGAGGCGCTCAATTTGGCCTTGCGCGGCTACCTGCGGCCTGGCGACCACGTTATCACCAGCAGCATGGAGCACAACTCGGTGATGCGGCCGCTCAGGACTTTGGAGTGGGCGGGGGTTGAGTTGACGGTAGTGCCGTGCTCGCCGGAGGGGTTTCTCAACCCGGGCGAGGTGGAGGCAGCCATTCGTTCCAATACAAAGATGATTGCGCTCAATCACGCCTCCAACGTGGTGGGCAGCCTGTTGCCGGTGGCCGAAGTGGGGCGTTTGGCACGCCAACACAACTTGTTGCTGGTGGTCGACGCCGCCCAAACAGGTGGGGCTTATCCTATCGATATGCAGGTCGATCAAATTGACCTGCTGGCCTTTACCGGTCACAAATCGCTCTACGGGCCGATGGGTACCGGCGGGCTGATCATCGGCGAGCGGGTGGATGTAGATCGCCTGGAGCCGCTCACACGCGGGGGCACCGGCAGTCGCTCGGAACGAGAGGAACAACCCGATTTTCTGCCGGATAAGTTTGAAAGCGGTACCCCCAATGGGGTAGGATTGGCCGGGCTGGCCGCCGGATTGCGCTGGATACTGGCCCAGGGAATAGCAGCCATCCGCGCCCACGAGGTGGCTTTGACCCAGCAATTGATAGACGGCCTGCGCGCTATTCCCGGCGTAACGGTTTATGGCGGCCTGGAGGCCAGCCGTCAAACGGCCACGGTTTCCTTCAATCTGGCCGGTTTAGAACCTTCGGAAGTCGGCTTGCGCCTGGACGATGAATATGCCCTTATGTGCCGGGTGGGGTTGCACTGTGCGCCTGCGGCGCATAAAACTATGGGCACGTTCCCGGCTGGCACAATCCGTTTTGGTCTGGGGGCTTTCAGCATGGTAGAAGAGGTGAAGGCTGCCCTTGAGGCGGTATATCAACTGGCTACTGTGCCCCAATCGGTTGGAGTGGCGTTGTGAAAAACCAGTATTCGGTTATTTTGGTTTATGCCACCAGTTATGCGCTTCGAGTGGAGAAAATATTGAAGGGGGTGGGTGTCAGTAGTAAGTTGATCCCTGTCCCTCGTCACCTCAGTTCTGATTGCGGGGTGTGTGTTCGCATAAATCGGACTGACAAAGAGACGGCCCGCCAGGCATTGGTAACAGGCCAGGTAAAAACTGAGGGGATTCACGACATCTGATAAGATAAAGTTATGTTTGAACGTCTTACTCGTTTTTTTGCTTCGCGTGGGGGCCTCATTCTGGCCGGATCTATCATTGGTGTTTTGGCTTCGCTCTTGCAATATGCCGGCAACCCGCCCAATATGGGTATCTGCGTAGCCGGGTTTGAGCGCGATATTGTTGGCGCTCTGGGCTTCCACCGCGCTGCGGCTGTACAGTACATCCGACCGGAGATCATTGGCTTTGTTCTGGGGGCTACGTTGGCGGCATTGCTCTTTGGCGAGTTCAAAAGTCGCGCCACGTCCGCCTCTATGGTCTACTTTGTGCTGGGGGTGTGCCCCATGATCGGCGCGTTGGTCTTTCAGGGATGCCCCTTGCGCGGCCTCTTGCGATTGGCCGGGGCCGATTTGAACGCCGTTGTGGGCCTCGCCGGATTTGCCGTTGGGGTTGTCTTGGGTGTCCAGTTTCTCAAGTCTGGTTACACGCCGGGATATTCCTCCAAGATGTCTCCTGTGGTTGGTTGGATTCTGCCCGTCATGATGATTGGCCTGTTTGCGCTGCGCCTTTTCCGGCCGCAGTTCAGTGATGGCGGGCCGATCTTTTTTAGTGTTGTGGGCGCTGGCTCAATGCACGCGGCGCTGTGGGTGTCTTTAGGCGCAGGTTTGCTTATCGGCTTTTTGGGCCAGCGGACTCGCTTTTGCATTATGGGTGCCGTCCGAGATGTCGCCCTGATGCGCGAGACCAGTCTCTTGAGCGGTGTTGGTGGGGTTGTGGTGGCAGCCTTTGTGACCAATTTGTTGTTGGGGCAGGTGAATTTTGGTTTTGCCGATCAACCGGTGGCCCAAAGCCTGCACGGGTGGAACTTTTTAGGCATGGTTTTGGTGGGGCTGGCTTCGGCCCTGGCGGGAGGCTGTCCTTCTCGACAGCTTTTCCTGGCCGGGGAAGGGAGCGGCGATGCAAGCATGTTTGTGGTGGGTATGTTCGCTGGCGCAGTGATGGCCCATAACTTGAACATGGTCAAACCATGTGTCACCGGCTCGATGCCGGTCACCATCTCGTTAGCCGGAATGATGGCCGTGCTGGTTGGGCTGGTGGCCTGCCTGATCATCGGGTTTAGCATGCGTGAAAGGGAAAATTTGTCCTGACCGGCTGATTATGCTATAATGCAATCCCGGTGCGAACTGATGGAGGACGAATGATTCCAAATCTTCGCCTGGGTAAATTTTATTATTTTTATTGAATTACATAAGTATAATCAATGGCCCGATTCTCCCGAATCGGGTTTTTTGTGTCAAAAATAGGGAGCGAGGTGATCGTTGAAATTACCTGGTTTAATTGACGTTCACACCCACCTGCGGGTTCCCGGCGGCGAGCACAAAGAGGATTTTGCCACCGGCACCGCCGCCGCTCTGGCCGGAGGGTTTACCCTTATTCTGGCCATGCCCAACACCACCCCGCCTCTCGTGACTGCTGAAGTTTTGCAGGCGACCCGCCAACAAGCCCAACAGACAATCCTTTGCGATGTTGGGCTTGTTGCTGGAGCCAGCCCGGAGCAGCTCGATTCGTTGCCTGCTGTGGCTGCTCAGGCGGTTGCCCTAAAAATCTACCTGAACGAAACCTTTGGCCCGCTGCGGGTGGAAGACCTGGCCACCCTGCTGACGTGTTTTCAAACCTGGCCTCGCTCCAAAATAATTGCCATGCACGCCGAGGGGCCGAATGTGGCGGTAGGTCTTGGTCTGGCGGCGGCCTATCAACGCCCCGTTCACTTCTGCCACGTCAGCCGCAAAGCCGAAATCGAGTTAATTGCCGCTGCTAAAAAGCAGGGCTTGCCGGTCACCTGCGAGGTCACGCCGCATCATCTGTTTATGACCGGGCCCGATACCGAGCGGATAGGATCGCTGGCCGACATGCGGCCTAAACTGGCCACGCAGGCCGATGTGGACACATTGTGGAGCCACCTCAATACCACCATCGATTGCATTGCCACCGACCACGCGCCGCATACGCTGGCCGAGAAACACTCGCCTAATCCACCGCCGGGCGTGCCAGGCCTGGAAACAGCATTGCCGTTGATGTTGACAGCGGTGCGAGAAGGCCGGCTTACCCTGGAGCGATTGATTGACTTGATGCATACCAATCCCCGGCGTATCTTCAACTTGCCGGAGCAGCCCAACACCTACCTTGAAGTTGACCCCGAGGTCCGGTATACCATTTCCAACGATGAACTCCAGACCAAGTGCGGCTGGACGCCGTTTGATGGTGTTACGGTCATTGGGCGGGTGCAACGGGTGGTGCTGCGGGGTCAAACCGCCTACGATGCCGGGCAGCCCGATATTTCGTGCCGGATTCTGGTCAAACCGGGTAGCGGCCGGGTCATTCCGTGAGACTCATTGCGTATTACGAAATATGTTATATATACCACATTCTTGCCGTGCAAAAATCAACGTTATGAGGTGAGGCTTTGCCAACCAAGAGTTTTATCCAAAAACTAACCGGCGCCATCGAGCGCAACAATTCCCTGTTATGTGTCGGCCTGGACCCCAATCCTCAGAAATTTTCCGATCACTTTCCGGCCACCATTGATGAGCAAACCTTGTTTGAGTGGGGCCAAACCATCATTCAGCAAACCGCGTCGGCAGTTTGCTGTTACAAACCCAATATTGCCTTCTATGAACAGTATGGCGCGGCCGGTTGGGAAGCCCTGCGCCGGACCATTGCTGCCGTGCCAGATGACCTCCCGGTGCTGCTCGACGCCAAACGCGGCGACATTGGCAGTACGGCGGCAGCGTATGGCCGGGCGGTGTTTGAGGTGTTGAAGGTTGACGCCGTAACCATCAATCCTTACCTGGGCCGGGATAGTGTCGAGCCGTTTCTGAGTTATCCGGGCAAGGCGGTTTTTGTACTGGGTTACACCTCCAATCCCTCGGCCAGAGAGATTCAGGAGTTTGACCCTGCCGGGGAACGCTTGTTTGAACACGTCGCGCGTCAGGCTCAAACCTGGGGCAGCATTAACCAGGTAGGTTTTGTGGTTGGTGCCACCCAGCCTCACGCCCTGGCCCGGTTTCGGGAGTTGAGCGCCAATTGGATTTTAGCCCCTGGGGTTGGTGCGCAGGGCGGTGATGTGGCGGCGGCCCTGGCCGCCGGGTTGAACGCCGACGGGCGCGGCATGATTGTGCCGGTGTCCCGGGGCGTCATCTATGCCGATGACCCTGGCGCAGCGGCGCTGGCATTGCGGAATGAAATCAATCAGGCCCGGCAGCAGGTCAAACCCGGCCGGCCGGTTTCGCCCCGCGCCGAATTGATTTTAAAGCTGTACGACGTGGGTTGCGTGCAGTTTGGCAGTTTTACCCTGGCCTCAGGCAAACAATCGCCATTTTATATCGACCTGCGCCGGGTGACCAGCGATGCCTCGCTCTTAAAAATGGTAGCACAAGCCTATGCCGAGTTGTTACGCCCCTTGACGTTCGATCACCTTGCCGGGGTGCCGTATGCGGCCCTGCCTATCGGCACGGCGGTGGCCCTACTGATGAATAAATCGTTGATTTACCCGCGTAAAGAAGTGAAGGCTCACGGCACCGGCAAACGTATTGAGGGTATTTTTGCGCCAGGTGATCGGGTAGTGGTGCTTGAGGATTTGGTGACCAGCGGCGGCAGTGTTTTGACCGTAATTGAAACCCTGGTAGAGGCCGGGCTGAAAGTATCCGACGTGGCGGTGTTGATTGATCGCGAGCAGGGCGGCGATAAAAATCTGGCTAAAAAAGGGTATCGATTGCATGCGACCTTACGACTGTCGGAGATTGTTGACACGTTAGCTGAAGCGGGACGAATTTCGGCGGGGCAGGTGACGACAATCAGAAGGTATCTCAATGACAGCCATTGATTTCTACAATCAACTCTCGCCCTTCTACCACCTGCTCTTTCGGGATTGGGAAGCCAGTATCAATTGGCACGCCGCCGAAATTGATGACATTATTCATAAATTTTTTGGGGGTAAGGTTGAAACTATTCTTGATGTGGCCTGTGGCATTGGCACCCAATCGTTGGGACTGGCTCAATTGGGATACAAGGTGATTGCCTCTGACGTATCTGATAAGGCCATTGAACGAGCCAGACAGGAAGCATTAGCCCGGGAACTCAACATCGACTTTTCGGTAACCGATATGCGCCAGGTCTATGCGTATCATCAAAGGCAGTTCGATCTGGTTATTGCTTGCGATAATGCGGTACCTCATCTGCTCAGCGATGAAGAAATTTTGTTGGCCTTTCAGGAATTCTATCGGTGTACGCGACCCGGTGGCGGTTGTCTGATTTCGGTTCGCGATTACGATAAGGAAGAGCGGACCGGCGTGCAAGTTAAACCGTATGGCGTAAGGATTGTAGACGAAACAAAATATCTCATTTTCCAGGTATGGGAGTTTGAAGGTCTCATTTATGATTTGTCGATGTATTTTGTGGAGGATAGGGGCGGTACGGATTGTGTCAGCCGGGTGATGCGCTCAAAATATTATGCGGTGGGGACGGATAAGCTGGTGATGCTGATGGCAAAGGCAGGATTTGCCCAGGTGGAAAGATTAGAAAATCGCCTGCATCAACCCGTTGTTATCGGCAGGAGGGTGCGTGATTGAATGTTAGAAGATGTTTAACTGATGACCTTAAAGCCTGTGCCGCCCTCTTTGCCGAGGTATTTGCCGAACCGCCCTATTTCGAGCTGTGGAGGGTTCAAGATGCCTGTGCCTACCTGAAACGGTTCTGGCAAATCAGCCCCGACGAATGTTTTGTGGCGACAAAAGGGTCGGAAATCGAAGGCGCGATTTTTGGTTACTCCTACCCCTGGCAGAACCGGCGAAACTATTTTGTCCACGAATTATACGTGCGTCAGATCCGTCGAAAATCAGGTGTCGGTCGGTTGCTGCTTGAATACGCCGTTGAAAACGCCGGGCCGGGAACAACGGTCTCGCTGATTGCCAATGAGCGAACCGGGGCGGCAAAGTTTTACGAAGCATTGGGCCTGTTCCAACATCCTTACTACAAATTCTATAGTGGAACAATTCAATTTAAAGGAGTGAAATGATGATGGTAAAATCCTTAGCACCATTGTTTGACTTGCAAAACATCGCCAGGGTATTGATAACGGGCAATGGCCTGGCTGGCCAGGATATTCTGTCGGTGTCTCAGTTTGACCGGGAGACCCTGTCCTACATCTTTGGCCGCGCTCGAGAAATGCGAGAAATGGTGAAGAAAATTGGCGGCGCCGATTTATTGAAGGGTTATGTGCTGACCTGTCTGTTTTACGAACCCAGTACCCGTACCAGCGCATCGTTCATTGCCGCCATGGAACGGTTGGGAGGGAGCGTCATCCCAATTACCCAGGGGGTTCAGTTCAGTTCCGTCAGCAAGGGCGAAACCCTGGCCGATACCATCCGCACCCTGGAACAGTATTCCGACGTGATTGTGTTGCGTCACCCAGACATTGGGTCGGCCCAAACCGCGGCCGATTACGCTGACATTCCCATCATCAATGCGGGTGATGGCACCGGCGAGCATCCCACTCAGGCGCTGCTCGATCTGTTCACCATTCGTGAAGAGTTGGGCACCGTGGATGGTTTGAAGGTGGCGATGGTGGGCGACCTGCGCTATGGCCGCACTGTTCATTCGTTGACCAAATTGCTGGTCCAATACGATGTTAGCCTGCGTTTTGTCTCGCCCGAGATTCTGCGCATGCCGATGGTGATTATGAACGAAATCATTGATGCGGGCATGGACGTGCGCGAAACGCACGATGTGGCCGACGTAATTGAAAATGCTGATGTACTGTACGTGACCCGGGTGCAAAAAGAACGGTTTACCGATTTGGCCCAATATGAAGAGGTGAAGGATCAATACGAAATCACTCCGGAGATTATGGAAAAGGCCAAAGACAAGATGATTGTGCTGCACCCGCTGCCCCGGGTCGGTGAAATTCATTATGCGGTTGACCATGATCCCCGCGCCGCTTACTTCCGCCAGGTGAAGAACGGGATGTACATTCGAATGGCGTTGCTGGCGGGAGTACTGGGGAAGGCATAGAGAGTCAGTTATCACTGATTACGGTTTGATGATTTGTGCCAAATTCCAAACTTGCCTGTAGATTTTTAGATTTTCAACTTCACTCCCCCTTGGTGCTGGCTTCCGGTGTCATCGGTACGAGTCTCTCGTTGATGGTTCGGGCGGCACGCAATGGCGCAGGGATGATTACGGCCAAAAGCTGCGGGCCGGTGCCCCGCGCGGGTCATCCCAACCCCGTGGCGTTTGATCTGGGGGTTGGTTTGCTGAACGCCATCGGGTTGACCAACCCTGGGGCTGAAGCGGAGGCCAAACTGCTGGCCGAAACCCGGGCCGAATTGCAGCCGCTGGGGGTGCCGCTACTGGCCAGCATCTTTGCCGGAACGGTGGCCGAATTTGCCGCAGTGGCCCGTATCATCAATGCCAGCCGGCCCGACATGATCGAGGTCAATATCTCCTGTCCCAATGTGAGCGACGAGTTTGGCACGCCCTTTGCCGCCACCTGCGAGAGTGCAGCGGCGGTGACTGAGGCGGTCACAGGCGCGGCAACGTGCCCGGTGGTGGTCAAATTGGCCCCCAACGTGCCCAACATTGCCCGGATTGCCGCGGCCGTAGTTGAGGCCGGGGCCGAGGCCATTACGGCTATCAACACCATGCCCGGCATGGCCATCGACCCGGTGTCGGGCCGGCCCATTCTGGCCCATCGCGTGGGCGGCGTTTCCGGCCCGGCGCTCAAACCGATTGCCTTGCGTTGTGTTTACGAGATTGCCAGAGCTGTTTCGGTGCCCATTATCGGCACCGGCGGGGTTTCTACCGGCCTGGATGCTGTCGAAATGCTGGCTGCCGGAGCAACGGTGGTGGGGGTTGGTTCGGCGGTTTATTATCGGGGCGTGTCGGCCATGCAGCAGATTAATCAGGAGTTGGTAGATTTTATGGAGCAGCACAACATTCCATCCATCGAATCAATGCGAGGCAAAAGCCATAATTGAACTACGGGATGTCATCATTATGCGCAGGTCAACCCAGCCGATGAATAAAGCGCGTACTGCTGTGAGATATGGGAAAACTATGACATATCGCCAGGATGTAACGACAAAACGAGCATGCTTGCTCCAGGCATTGCGAATCGTCGAAATCAAAGTTGAAAACGCCACCACCAAGACCTTTGTTTTGGATGGTTCTCTGCCCGCAGACCCCGGCCAGTTTGTGATGGCCTGGCTGCCTGGCCTGGAAGACAAACCGTTCAGTTTGGCCAACGCTAATCCCATCACCTTAACGATTGCTGCGGTAGGACCTTTTAGCCGGGCGTTATTTCAATTACAGGTGGGAGATTTTTTGTGGGTGCGCGGGCCGTTGGGACATGGATTTCAGCTGCCAACTGTTCCCGGCGGGCATGTGTTGCTGATGGGTGGGGGATATGGAGTGGCCCCTTTGCTTTTTTTGGCGTGCCAGGCTCTGGCCGCGAATTGTCAGGTGTCGATGATTATCGGAGCGCGTTCTGCTTCTGGTCTATTATTGGCGGGTGATTTCGAGGCGATAGGAGTTTCGTTGTGGCTTACTACCGAAGATGGTTCGGCGGGGCAGCAAGGCGTGGTTACCGACGCCGTCCCGCAGGTCATTGCCCGTGCCGGTACACCCCAGAAGGTGTATGCGTGCGGTCCCACCGGCATGCTGGCGGCTGTGGGGAGTCTTTGTGAGGCCAAGCATATTCCGGTTCAATTATCGTGGGAAGCTCACATGCGCTGTGGCATCGGTTTATGCGGCAGTTGTGAGGTTGGTAAGGGCTGGTTGACGTGTTTGGACGGGCCGGTATTTCCGTTTAACCCTCTCACCGTAAATCCGTAAAATCCATTTGCTTAAGTTGTCGGAAGACTGAAATAAAAAAGACCGGAGAGTTTTCCGGTTTTTTATTCGCTGCTCTTTTTCCGTGGTCTCTAAAACAAACCGTTTATTTGCGCCAATCCCAAGATCATCATGCCCGGGATTTGAGTGCGCCCAATGAAGAGCCCCAACAAGACGGCCACAAAAAACAGCAAGGCAATAATGATAAGGATCATACAGCCGATCAAGACCCACACCGAGACGTTGCTGTTTGTTATTTTTGAAGTCAGGCTGGAGGAGGATGGCGATGCCGGAGGTGGTGAAGGAGGGGGAGGAGATACGGCATGATCGCTGGCCTCGGGGTCGGGGGGATGGGTGGTAAAAAGAAAAGCCGCATCACCAACACTGATCCGATCATTATTCTTCAGACGGGTGGGCTGGGCAATAAGAACGCCGTTTACATAAGTGCCATTGGCGCTTCCCCGGTCGCTGATGATAAATGTGTCGTCGATCGGGGTCAGGCTGGCATGATAACGGGACACTTTTTGATCGGCCACTACAATGGCGTTACTTTTTTCTCGCCCCATATTCACCTCGCTCCGCAGGGGGAATGAATGGCTCATCCGTCCCCCAACGATCAAAGTGAGGTAGGCTACTGGCGGCGGTTCCTGAATGGTTTTAAAATCTTCTTCCGATTCGGCGATATAACGTACCAATGAGATTCACCCGTTTGCAACAGTGTAAGACATTATAACACAATTAGTTGCTGAAATCTAAGAGGGCGCCCCAAATTTTAGGAAGTTGGGACAAACCAGGGGTTCGGGGAGATTCTCAGCCTGTTCCCAAAATTTGGACAGACCCGAAATCTAATATCTACTTGACCATAATGAGAAATAGCGTTATTATATAAGTACAAATTTTATGTTGAGGATTAGATCATTAGCATCCAGACAAGCGGTCGGCAATCAAACAGAATTTTTATTCTTGTAGCTGCGGCCCTACTAGGTTTAATTTGTATCGGTTTGGTGGGTTTGGGTGGTGCAATCTACCTCGTCCAAAGCAGGCAGGCCCAGGAAGCGGCCGTGGTTCCTCCCACCCCTTTTGTGCCGACACCCTCGCCTACCTCTACCTCCACCCCTACCGCGACTCACACCCCCACTCCCCTGCCTACCCCAACCAGTACCCCGGTGGTCAGGAATGATGCTCAATCAGAAATCAGCCCGGCAACAGAGGAGCCGCCTGCTTCGCCGACGAACGCAGCCGAAGCCCCCGATACGCCTCAGGAATCTCCCTCCCCTACCCTCAACCCCACGGAAATAGCAGCTACCGAAGCACTCTCCTTACCTACGCCCCAAGCCCCTGGCGAGCAAACTCCTACCAGCACCCCGGTTGTGACAACCCCTGAGCAAGAGGTTACTACAACGCCTACGGCTCAACCCCAAGGAATGCCCGAAGGTGGAAGTGTGCTTTCAAGCGGTGGTAGTAATTTTGCTATCTGGGCCGGTGTGGTGTTGCTGGTGGTGCTTCTGTTATTTGGCTTGGTTAACCACTTTAGGTCGACCCAATTGCCATAAGGCATAAATTGCGTTTGATAAAAAACACGGCCCCTCTGCATGAGCGCCGTGTTTTTGTTTGCGGTTTATCATTAGTGTCAAAGAAGGGCCTGATTATCCCTCTGTTTGTTTATCGTCTCTCAAATACCGTCCAATCGTTGTCAGTAAACGATTTAAATCAACGGGCTTGGTAAAATGCTCATTCGCTCCGGCGGCCAGAGCGCGTTCTTTGTGTTTGGCGCTGGCCCAGGCAGAAATGGCGATGATGGGAATCTGCGCCGTCTTCTCTTCTGAACGGATTATTTTTATGGCCTCAAAACCGTCCATGCGCGGCATCCGCAGATCCATCAAAATCAGGTCGGGCAGCCAGGCCCGAGTTTTTTCGACGCCTTCGACGCCATCACTGGCCACTGCAACTTCGAAGCCGTTAAGTTCTAGCATTTGAGCCAGAATATCTCTTTGGGCGGGATGATCTTCGATATATAAAACCTTTGACACGCAGTTGCTCCAGTTGAGTGATTTGTTTATTTTACATTATAACTCAAAGCCAGAATTTTCTCAAGAAGATGTTTGTCACAATCGCAGCCCATGCAATGTTGTCCGTTGGATCAGTTTAGAGAAAATAACCGCCTGAATTGTGAGAGAATTGGCAGGAGTTATTAATCTTAAATTAATCTTTACTTCATCTATTTTTAATCTTTTGGGAGTAAATTATAGCTAACACTAAGTTAAGTAGTGTGAACCCTCCCTCCTAAGGAAAAACCCACGTATGTGGCAGCGTGGGTTTTTCTCTTTTTAAATCCCTTCCTGCTGTCCCGCTTCCCGAGTTTAACTCACTTTCTTATTCAAGGCAAACTGTCAGGCTATAATGTTTGTTTCAGAAATAGGGTCGCTTTTGCCATCCTTACTCCAGGCTTAGGGTGCTGCTTGGCAAGCTATGGTCAAATTTGACATTCTGGCGTAGTTCAATAGCATTTTAACAATTTTATACACGAGGGTGGGTAATGAACCAATCTACAACATTAAAGGCTGTGATCGTTACTGGCGCGTCTACCGGGATTGGCAACGCCTGCGCGCTTCATTTGGACAAATTGGGTTATCAAGTTTTTGCCTGTGTGCGCAAACAAGTAGATGCTCAGACTTTGCAGAGTCAGGCTTCTGAACGGATGGTCCAACTTTATTTGGACGTAACCAAACCCGAAACCATTACTTCGGCGGCCGGGCTGGTAGAAGTTGCCGTTGGCGAGGCCGGTTTGGCCGGTCTGGTCAATAATGCGGGTATTGCGGTGGGAGGGCCGCTTGAATTTTTGCCCATTACCGAACTGCGCCGACAACTGGAAATCAACGTTATTGGACAGATTGCCGTAACCCAGGCGTTTTTGCCGTTGTTACGCCTGGGCCGGGGACGAATTGTCAATATGGGTTCTATCAGTGGCCGGGTGGCAACGCCCTTTTTAGGGCCTTATGCTGCTTCCAAATTTGCCTTGGGCGCGCTTAACGATGCCCTGCGGGTGGAGCTTCGACCGTGGGGTATTGAAGTATGTCTTATCGAACCGGGAGCCGTGGATACACCTATCTGGGATAAATCTTTATCCGCCGCCGAGGAAGCGACCCAAACCTGGCCACCAGAAGTCTTTGATCTTTATGGCCAGGCAATGGCGGCGGTCCGTCAGGGAGTAGTTCGAACCAGCCGCAGTGCAGCACCGGTTGATGAAGTGATCAAGGCAGTTATGCATGCCCTCACGGCAAACCATCCTAAAACTCGTTACCTGGTTGGCCGGGGAGTTGGGGTTGCTGCCTTGCTGGCCAAGATTCTGCCCGACCGGATACGAGACCGCCTGATTACCCAACAGCGAGGCTTGTAATTATATAACCGGTTCAGCCTTCCTGTTCACCAAGCCAGCGTTCAGCTTCAATTGCCGCCGCGGCTCCCATCCCCGCCGAGGTAATAGCCTGCCGGAAAACAGAGTCGGTAATTTCACCGGCGGCCCAAACCCCTTTAACATTGGTGCGCAGACGCTTATCGGTAACCACAAAGCCTTGCTCGTCGATGTCCAACTGACCCTGGAATAAATCTGAATTAGGGATGTGTCCAATGGCAATAAAAACGCCATCAGTTTGATGCGTCCAGATTTCGCCGGTTTTGACGTTTTTCAATTCCAGGCCGGTCACGGCATTTTCACCGTTGATTTTTGTCACCACAGTGTCCCAGATAAATTCGATTTTTTCGTTCTTTTTGGCCCGTTTTTGTAACAGAGGTCCGGCGCGAAGTTCGTCACGGCGGTGGATGACCGTGACCTTGCGGGCAAACTTGGTCAGAAAAATAGCCTCTTCCATGGCGCTGTCACCCCCGCCTACCACCACAATATCCCGGTCTCTAAAGAAGAAACCATCGCAGGTGGCGCAGTAACTCACTCCCCGCCCGGTTAATTCCACTTCACCCGGCACGCCCAATTTCCGATATGAAGCGCCCACGGCAATGATGAGTGATTTGGTGTAATAATCTGTGCCGTGAGAAGACAACTTAAAGGGATGCTGACTCAAATCGACTTTTTCGATGTAGTCTAATTTGATTTCGGCGCCAAATCGTTCGGCCTGTGCTTTCATCACTTCAACCAGTTCCGGGCCGGTTTCACCGGAGAAGCCGGGATAGTTTTCCACTTCGCTGGTGGTGTTGATTTGTCCGCCAAATTCATTGCCGGTTATAACCAGGGGGTTCAAGTTGGCTCGACCGGCATATAACGCCGCAGCCAGCCCGCTGGGGCCAGAACCCAGGATGATGGTTTCACGTACCTCGTTGCTCATGGTCTAAACACCTTCCCTTATCAGGTTTTGTAACAATTTCTGGTTGGATTATATCTCGGAGGTCTCTGACTCACAAGGCGTTTGTTGACTGCTTCCACCTGTTTAGACGCAAATATAGGAAAAAACTTACCTATCGAGACATTTGTAGTAAACGCCTCAGCCGTTTCAGGTTATTTACCCCGATTGGTTGGGACTACAGTGTAACCACTTTCATTTTTCTGACCAACTCAGCCTCGGCCACCCTGTTGAGAACATGTTAGCCCCTGGCTTACGGTTACAGGAATACTTTCTTTACATCCACTACTAATTCATGCTCACGCAGGGTGTCAATGACATTCTCCGGTACATCCACATCAACTCCAATAAACGAAATTGCCTCGCCGTAAGGTTTGTCGCGCCCATACCGCCAGATGGCAATGTTGATATTGTGCTGGCCCAGGAGGGTTCCTACCGTGCCAATGAATCCCGGCCGGTCGTGATTGCTGACCACCAGGATGATGCCTTCTGGCCGAACATCAACGCGATAGCCGTCAATCCGAACAATGCGCGGCTCATTGTGGTTAAAGAGGGTTGCGGCAATGGTATGGCCGCCGCCATTCCATTCAACCCGGCAGGAGATGAGGTTGGGATAGTTGAGGGTGGGATCACCGCCGCTGGTTTGAGAAACGGTGATGCCGCGTCGTTTGGCCAGGTGAGAGGCGTTTACGTAATTAACGGTTTGGTCCAGCACCGGCTCCAACATCCCTTTGAGAAAGGCGACGGTGATGGGTTTGAGGTGTCCTTCCATCTCCTCCCCTTTGATCTGCACCTCCACTCGCTCAATCGCGTCGTCGGCCAGTTGGGTTTGTAGGCTGCCGATTTTTTCGGCCAGATTCAAGTAAGGACGCAGGGTTTTGAGAATACTGGCGTCCACCAGAGGGAAATTGATAACGTTGCGAAAGTCGGTTTCGTGCAGAATGTCGAGCATCTGGTCCACAATCTGGGTGCCGACATCTCGCTGCGCCTCCACCGTGCTGGCGGCCAGGTGAGGTGTGAGCACCACATTATCCAGGCTGAGAAACGGGCTACTGGCGGGAAGAGGCTCCTCCGGGAACACGTCGAGCGCGGCGCCGGCAATTTTGCCCGATTGCAAGCCTGCCAACAGCGCGGCTTCATCGATGAGCGCCCCCCGCGCCGTGTTGATAATCCGGACGCCATCCTTCATTTTGGCAATGGTTTCGGCATTGATTAAATGGTGGGTTTCCGGGGTGCTGGCGGCATGCAGAGTGATGAAGTCTGACCGGGCAAAGAGTTCGTCCAGGTCAACCCGCTCCACCTTGAGTTCTTCGGCCACCTCATCGGCCAGATAAGGATCGTAGGTGAGCACTTCCATGCCAAAGGCCTGGCAGCGCAGGGCGACCCGTGCGCCAATGCGCCCCATGCCCACAATGCCGATGGTTTTGCGGTAGAGTTGGATTCCGGTAAAACGCTTGCGATCCCATTGCCCGTCGATTAACTTGCGGTATGCCTGGGGCACGTGTCGGCACAGGGCCAGCAGCAGGGCCATGGTGTGTTCTGCCGTGGCCACGCTGTTGGCTCCCGGCGTATTCATCACAATCACGCCGCGCATGCTGGCCGCCTCAACGTCGATGTTGTCCACCCCCATGCCGGCCCGGCCCACAACTTTAAGCTTATCGGCTACTTGCAAAACCTGTTCGGTTACTTTGACGCTGCTGCGCACAATCAGGCCGTCGTAGCCGGGGATGGTTCGGGCCAGGTCTTCGACGGACAAACCTTTGATAATATCAAATTCAATATCTTCTGCTTGCTCCAGATGAGCCAGCCCCTGCGGCGACAGGTCGTCGGTGATGAGAATTTTGTAGGTCATACCCCTCACTCCTTTTGAATAAATGTTTCCAATTGTTTTTTCATTCCAGGTTACGGCTTCTATCAAAAAAGGCGGCCACCAGTGATGTGTCCGCCTTTGGAATGAAGCAAGTTTACCTCAATTAACTTTTTTGGTCAATCCAGGCCGGTGATGAATCGTTGTAACTGAACCAGGATTATGCCGATTCCGGCCAGAACCATCCCTATTCCCTCACGCCAGGTGAGTTGCTCGCCCAAAAATAGCAGGGCCAACAATGGGATCTGAATCATCATGGTGTTATTGATGATACTGGATTCCGTTGCCGACAAAATGCGCATGGTGTGATTCCAGAGGGTAAAGGCAAGGGCTGTATTCACCACCGCCAACCAGCCGATTATGGCCCAGTTGAGCAGGCCCAGTTGCGGCAGTCCTTGCCTAACCAGGCCGGTGGCCATAAGCGCCGCCGCCCCGGCCCCCATGCTGACCACCGTTACGGCCAGGGGGGTGATATTTCCGGCCCGATTGACGAAGCGGCCTAAAATGGCCGATACCGCGTTGGCCAGAACCCCGATGAGAACGACGACGAGACCGAAGATTTGACTGGCAGGAAATGACGCCGGGTAAAAAAAGACAATTGCCCCGGCAAGGTATAACCCAACGCCTCCCCACTGGAGCCGCGTCGGGCGCTCGGCCAAAAAGACAATCCCCAACAGCATCACGACAACGATGGTAAAGCTGAGCAGCAGATTCACCGTGATGGCCGGTAGATAGGCCAGGCCCAAAAATTGCGCGCCCTGGGTGAGAGTGTAAAACACCAGACCAAGCGCAACCAGGCGCAGCCAATCCCGGCCCGGCAAATGACGCAGGGAGGTTACATGGGGAGAACGCAGGGCGAAGGGAAGTAAACACAAAAACGCCAGGCAATAGCGCAAACCGGCAAAGGTCAGGGCGGGGATGTCGACCAGACCGATCTTGATGAACACCCAGGAGGTAGCCCACAGAAACGTAACAAAGAGAGCCTGAAGTACGGTTCCCAAATGTGAAGGACGATTTTTTAACATCGTAGACGGCGGGATGATAAATGAGAAGTGGGGGAATGACAAATCTGATTTGAAAATTCAGAGGTGTTTTTGGGTTATGCCTCCCTCGCGCAGTTCCCAGATGCCCGTGGCCAGCCGTTGGATAAAAGCCCGGTCGTGGACCACGGCCAGGACTGTGCCGGGAAATTGATCCAGCGCCGCTTCAAAACGCTCCCGGCTGGGGATGTCGAGGTGGTTGACCGGCTCGTCTAGGAGCAAAAAGTTACAACCCTGCGCCACCAGCAAGGCCAGCATCAAACGCGCCCGCTCGCCAAAACTCAGATCGCCAACTTTTACAAAAACATCATCCCCGGCAAAGAGAAAGAAATGGAGAAAGCGGCGGATGTCGGTTTGGTCCATCCCCACCGCCTCGGCCCGGATGGTGTCGTAAGGCGTCAGGTGGGGGGTGAGAATTTCTTGTTCCTGGCTCATGTAGCCCAGTTTGACCCCCGCGCCCAACCGGACCTGCCCGGCGGTGGGCGCAAGTTCTCTGGCAATGATCCGCAGGAGGGTGGTCTTGCCCTCGCCGTTGGGGCCAATGAGCGCGATCCGCTGGCCGTGGGTGAGGGTCAGGTTAACGTGGCTAAAAAGAACGCGGTCGCCAAAGACCATGGCCAGGTTTTCCAGGCTCAGAACCTGGCGACCGCCGCTGTCGTTGTCGGTAAAATCGATTTTGAGTTGCCATTGGCGCGAGGGTTTGTCAATCCGTTCGTCGGTGAGCAACTTTTCCACGCGGCGCTCAATTTGTTTGGCCCGGCCCATGGTGCGGGTGGTCTGGTCGGAAAAGAAACCTTTGGCAAATTTATCGCCGCTGTCGGCCTTGCCGCCGCGTTTCATTTTGGCCTGGCCGCGCAGTCGCCGGGCCGTGTTTTGCAGCCGTAAAACCTCCTCCTGCTGCTCGTGGTAGGCCTGCCACTGCTGCTCGATTTCGCGGGCCAGGGTTTCGGTGGTGGCGGTGTAGTTTCCGGCAAAATCGCGCAAGGTGTGCGTCTCTGGATCGATGACCAGGGTGCGGGTGGTGGTGGCGTCCAAAAAAGCGCGGTCGTGCGAGACAAGCAGGACTGCGCCATCGTAGCTGCGTAGCCATTCTTCCAGCCAGGTCAAGGCGTCGATGTCCAGGTGGTTGGTCGGCTCATCAAGCAGCAACAGGCGAGGGTGTTGGGTCAACAATCCGGCCAATCCCAGCCGCGTTTTCTGACCGCCGCTCAGGTTATCCACCGGCAGGTCGCGGGGCACATCGGCCAGACCCAGGCCGGTCAGGATGGCTTCCCGGCGGGCTTCCAGTTCGTAGCCTCCGGCGGCCTCAAAGCGAGCTTCGGCCCCGGCGTAGGCGTGTGTTAGCGTGGCCAGGTTGGCGTCGGCGGGTGGACGGGTCATCAATTCGGCGTAACGCTGCATGTCGGTCCAGGCCCGGCTGTGTTCGGCGCTGGCGCGGGCCAGGGCCTGCCGTATGGTTTCATCCTCCACAAAGACCAGGGCCTGAGCCAGGTAACCCACCAGCAGGTCGGGCGGCGTGAAACGCACGCGGCCGCTGTCGGCCTGCTCCAATCCGGCGATGATGCGCAGCAAGGTGGTTTTGCCGCAGCCGTTTGGCCCAACCAGGCTCACCCGCTCGCCGGCGTTGACCACAAACGAGACGTCGGAGAGAACGGTTTCGACGCCGTAAGTTTTTGAGATGTTGGTAACGTGGAGCATGAATATTCTCCTTTTAGACCCTCGGTTTCTGCCAATCTTAATGATAGATCAGGACTTACGCATGTCATTCTGAACGAAGCTTGGAAGCGAAGGAAGCGCAGCGGCTGAAGCGGCTAAAGCGGCGTGAAGAATCCACAGAGATTCTATTGGCAAGACCACGTTTTAGGGATTTTTCGCTCCCTCTGGTCGCTCAAAATGACATG
>JAFGNV010000084.1 GCA_016926805.1 Anaerolineae bacterium | reverse complement strand
CTACTATCATAATCAAGAAGTTCAGTGATTGGAAATTCCATACCCTCAGTCTACCATAAATGCACACTTTTTACAGATGAGCCGAAAACTTTATTCGCAACCCGATTCCGGTCGAAGAAGCGGAGTTTTACAAGGAACTCAAGCAGTTGCTTGACGGGGGCGTGATTTACCATTGCGGCCCGGTGGTCAAAAAGCATGACGACGGCTCGTGGTCGTTTGTGGCTGCCGGACCCACCACCAGCATCCGCGAGGAAGTGTACCAGCCGGAAGTGATTGAGCATTTTAATCTGCGCGGCGTCATTGGCAAAGGGGGCATGGGGCCAAACACCCTCAAGGCCTGCCAGGAGCATGGCGCCGTTTATTTTCACGCCATTGGCGGCGCGGCCAGCCTGATTGCCCAATCGGTTAAAGAGGTTCCGGCGGTGTACAAGCTAGAATTTGGCGTACCGGAGGCCATGTGGGTCATTCGCGTGGAAGACTTCCCGGTGGTGGTCACGATGGACAGCCACGGCGAGAGTATTCACCAGCAGATTGAGGCCAAGTCGAAGGAGAAATTGACCGAACTGATCGGCATTTAGGTACGTATTTTTTGGGATTTTACCCACAAGATGAGACCCTTGGGGCAGTTGATAAATTGGAAAATTAAGAACCCGCTGCCAGATTCGGGAGCGGGTTCTCTTATTTGATCAGTTTAACAAAAACATCGAATGGGCCGGAAGTAACACCTTTTATCTGACTACTCTACCTGCGCCAACTGCGGATTTTGCCAGGCCAACTCCTCCTCAACCAACCGCACCAGCAAATCATCCAGATTCTCCACCGAGTAGTCCTCTTCATCGACATGATGGGTGGTCACATCACCGGGCGCGCCGCCGTTCGTGGGGCCTTGGTAAGTGAGGAAAACGAAACGCCCCATCGTGTATTGGGCAAGTTGGCGGAAGATGTATTCACCCTGGTCATCCAAGCCGCTGCTGGCAATGGGAAAGATTTTGATACCGTGCCGGGCGGCGTTGTCCATTTCCACGGCATAGTCATAATCTTGGGCATAATCCAGATGCGGCGGAGCATCGGCCACCAGAAAGATGAGTTTTACCGTATCTTCACTGCGCCACTCCACCGGGTTGACCGCCTGGTGCAAGGCCTCGTTGAGCGACTCAGGGTAATCGCCGCCGCCAGCGGCGGAAACGGTGCTCAGGTTTTTAGAGAAATCGCGTACATCGGGGGAAAAGTCGTACACCCGGCTGATAAAACTGTCGCCCCGGTCGCGGTAAGTAACCATTCCGTAGCGCACGTTTGGCTGGCCAGGCAAGGCATCGATCCGGGCTGACACGTCAAAAATAGTGCTCTGGATTTTGGCAATTTCATCGGCCATGCTGCCGGTGGCATCGATCAGGAAAAGAATGTCCAGGTTGATAGGGTCAAAATCATTTTGCATGGCCAGCTTCACCATCCAACGCTCACTGAATGAAGCAACCGGCTGGGCGTCAAACCGGGTCAGGGTGAATTGCTCTAATAAATTGCCCTTTTGCACTTCCACCATAAAGCGGTCAGCCTGCGCCACGGGCAAATCCAGGGCTAGAGGATGAAACAGGGCCTGGCCGTTGGCATAAGTGCAGGCGCTGTAAATCTCCTGGCGCTGTTGCTGCCCATTCAAAAAAACACGCACGCTGGCATCGAGCACGGGATTACCCTGACCATCTTCAACCTCGATGATGTAACGCTCGGTCACATCCCGGTCGTGTACCTGGGGGCCGCCGTAGTTGCGGCGATAGAGCAAATAGTCGTCCCACTGAGCGTTGTCGTCCACCTCGCCCGCCCGCAAGGGTTCGGACTGTTGCCTTTCTAGCACGGCTACCCCGACCCTATCAGTCTCGACAGCTACTTCGGCTTCACTTACTTTCATCTCGGCCACGCTGTCGTCACCCTCTGCGGGCAAGGGGACGGGGAGCATAGTTGCCGCCGGTAACGGCGAAGGAGTGGGCGCTGGAGCTATCACTTCCGCTCCTTTTTCTACTCCCGTCAGGCTAGCGGCACTCGTTTCTTCCATTCTTTCAGTCGCCGGTTCTTCTGCGGAAAAGTGAACCATATCACCCTCAGAAGAGGCGATATCTTCCCCGGCTGCGTCATCTCTAACTGGAGCCGTCTCCCCTGGTTGAGAGGCTACCCTACCCAAAAAACCACAAGCGGAAATAAGGAACATCGCCCAAACCAGTAAGGCAATCCGTCCAAGAGCATAAATCAAGCTGTAGGTTGTATGATGCGTTGACATTTTTATCTCCTTTGAAAAAATATTGGTTTATGAATTTGCTTATCGGTAAGACGATGTCGGGCTAGAATTGGTTCCCCTAACCTGGACGAGGACGTGTGGAAAGAGACGATACTCAATCGGGGGGTGTACTTGGAGCAATAAGGCGGATAATGAGCGATGCGGAGTTCAAGGCCCAGTTCATTCGCCAAAGATTGGAGGTCTTGTTTGAAAATGAACGGCGGGGACTATTCCGTCACAGAGAATCAGAATTGAGGTTGCCTGAGGATAATGGAATTGACCCTAATCACTCTTCCCGCAGATTCCAGCCAGCAACAACACCTAATAACGCCACGCCAGCCGCAAACCAGAACGTCGTTTGATAGGCCTTAATCATGAGCGGAAAATGATCCAGGCCAAACTGTAACACTACCCCACCCAAAGCTACCCCCAAAACCGTTCCGCCCATCCGAATCATACTATACAGACCCGCCGCGATACCAGTCTGATTGTTGGGGATACCGCTCATAGCAGATCGGTGAAAGGCAGCCAACGACAATCCTGCCCCCAAACCGTGCACAACAAGCCCAACGATAACCAGTCCCGGCGAGGCGGTCGCCGGCAGCAAGGCAAAAAATACCATCATCATCAATTGAATTGATGAACCAATCACCACCGGCTGGCGGCTGTTCCAACGGTCGGCCAATTGCCCGCCCAGACGCATGGTTACCAAAAGTGCAGCAGCATGGATCGTCACCACCGTGCCAATGGAAGCCGCGTTCAGGGAGTAAATATCCGTGAGATAGAGGGGCAGGAGAAAGCCGATACTGCTCATCAGAAACATGCGCAGGCCAGCCCCCACCGAGGCCCGGGTAAAGCTAAGAGTGGAAAAAATATCAAATGACACAAAGGGGTTGGGATGACGCTTCTCCCAGACAATGAACCCACCTAAAGATAACAGGGTGGCCACCAACAAACGCCAATCCTGAAGCGGTTCTACGCCGGTGATAGGCCGACTGGAAAGATAAAAAACCAGCATAATTGTGGTTGAAATCAGTAAAACAACGCCTCCCCAATCGAAACTGCGCAAGAAACCAGGTTTCACAAAACTGCGCCCCGCAGGCGATACCTGTTGGTACACGGTAAATAGGGCGACCAGACCAACCAACAAAACGGGCCAAAAAATCGTCCACCAGCCAAAATTGTCAACCAGAAAACCACCCAAAAGCGGCCCCAGGATTCCAGCTGCGGGACCAACCGAATTCCAGGTACCCAACGCTTTGCCTCGCTCACTGGTGGGGAAACGTTCGGCAATAATGGCCATACACAGGGGATTGATCCCGGCAACACCCAAACCCTGAATCGCCCGGCCCAGAATCAAGAGAAACAGATTGGCCGCCATTAGGCTTAATATTGTGCCGCCCAGAAACACAACAATCCCCAACAAAAAGAGGCGACGTTTCCCCAATCCGTCACTCAAACGCCCGTATAGCGGCATCGTCATAACATAGGGTAAGCTGTAAGCGGTAACCAGCCACGACGTGGTATCTGCCGGAAGGTTAAAGTTACCTCGAATCGCTGGCAGCGCCACGCTAAACATGGTCATATTGATTACCATCAACAACAACGGTATCATCAAACCGATCAACATAGTCTGATTATGTCTGTCAATGGTTCGACGTTTCTCTACACTCAATGTCGGCGACGACTGTCCTTGCAGCGAGCAACTTTGAACCTGGGCTTGGGGGCGGGTGGTTTTCATTGTGTTTTCACTCCGTTACTTCTGGTCCCTATCGAATTCATAGGCCGGCCTTTTGCCCTTAAAGTAGCAACCAGCACAAAACAGATATTATAGCCCTAGCCGAGGATTAAGGGAATTTCAGAAAAAAATTCGGGTCTGTCCGAAATTTTAGGGCAGACGGCGAGCGCGGCCCCCCGAATCCTCTCCCTGGTTTGTCCAGAATTTTGGCAAAATTCTGGACGTACCAAAAAATTCTTCCAAAACCAACTTACTGTAAAAAAGCAAGCATCATAGTAGAGTAGAGTAATTTTGATGTAGTAATTTTGATGTGACCCTGCGCCAACGGAAAACCGTCTCTCGGGGCTTTGCATTAGAGGCAGATGGTGGTATAACTAAGTTTTCCAATATGGTCAACCTTTGACGAGATGCGGCGCTATCCAAGGGGGTTCTACAGCCGAAAACCAAAATCAGAGGGAGTTTTTATGACAGCAAAACCAAAAAAGACCAAGATAGATTTTGCCGGGCTATCCCCGGAAACACTCCGGGAAGCTCTGAGCAAAATGTATCTCATTCGTTACTTTGAAGAGAAAGCCGAGGCCCTGTACGCAATGGGTAAAATTCACGGAACCATGCACCTGTCTATTGGCCAGGAAGCCTCGGCAATGGGAGCGGTGCTGGCCCTCCGTCCCGATGATCTGATGCTGAGCACCCACCGGGGACACGGTCACTGCCTTGCCAAGGGCGCGGACCTCAACCTGATGATGGCCGAGTTCTTTGGCAAGGCCGTGGGTTACTGCCGGGGACGCGGCGGCTCGATGCACATTGCGGATGTAAATGGCGGCAACTTGGGCGCCAATGGGGTGGTTGGGGGCGGCATTCCTCTTGCGCCTGGCGTGGGGTTGAGCCTGAAAATGCAAAAAACGGACAAAGTTTGTCTGGCCTTCTTTGGCGACGGTGCAGCCAATGAAGGGGCCTTTCATGAATCGTTGAATCTGTCGGCAGTGTGGACATTGCCGGTGGTTTATGTTTGTGAAAACAACCAATACGGCATGTCGATGTCGGTCAAACGAGCCTGCGCGGTCGAGCGGATCAGCCAGCGAGCTGTAGCCTACGATATACCGGGTGTGACCGTGGATGGCAACGACCTCATCGAGGTTTACCGCGCCGTTAAGCAGGCTGTCAACTACGCCCGCGCCGAAAAAGGCCCATCATTAATTGAGAACGTAACCTATCGCTGGCGAGGTCACTCCAAGAGCGACCGGCAGCGTTACCGCACCCGAGAGGAAGTAAAAGAATGGCAAAACCGCTGCCCCATTGTTCGGCTGCGGAACAAATTAATGGAAGCCGGGCTGTTCACTGAAGCGGACCTTGACCAGGTATCGGCAGAGGCCCAACAGATGATTGAAGACTCAGTTGCTTTTGCCGAAGCCGCCGCCGATCCGGACCCGACCACGATTATGGAGGGGGTCTATGCTTGAACCTCAAATCCTCACGGCAACCCAACCCATTGAAACCGAAACAACCGGCCGCGAAATCACCTACGCCCAGGCCGTGCGCGAAGCCATCCGCCAGGCAATGCTAGCCGACGAACGAGTTTTTCTGTTTGGCGAGGACGTCGGCGTGTATGGCGGCGCGTTTGGCGTTTCCGATGGTTTGCTCGAAGAATTTGGCCCGGAACGTGTCCGCGATACCCCCATTTCCGAGGCCGTGATCGCCGGAACGGCTATTGGGGCAGCCGCCACGGGCATGCGGCCCATCGCCGAAATCCAGTTTATGGACTTTATCACCCTGTCGATGGAACAACTGGTATTACAGGGGGCCAAGATGCGCTTTATGTTTGGCGGTAAGGCCAGGGTGCCGCTGGTTCTGCGCACGCCGGCCGGGTCGGGCACGGGCGCAGCCGCCCAACATTCGGAAAGCCTGGAAGCGTGGTTTGTCCACGTGCCGGGGTTAAAGGTGGTGATGCCGGCCACACCTTACGATGTGAAGGGACTTTTGCTGGCTGCCATCGAGGACGACAACCCAGTCATTTTTGTTGAGAACAAGCTACTTTACAAAACCAGGGGCGTGGTTCCCGAAGAATACTACACCATCCCCCTGAGCCAGAGCGACATCAAGCGCAAGGGCACCGATCTGACCATCGTAGCCTATTCCATTATGGTGCCCCGCGCGTTGGAAGCCGCCGCCGAACTGGCTAAAGAAGGCATCGAGATAGAATTGGTCGACCCGCGCACCCTGAAGCCCTTTGACCCCGAACCGATGATCCGGTCGGTGAAGAAAACGGGCAAGGCGTTGGTGGTTCACGAAGCGCCGATCACCGGCGGCTTTGGCGGCGAAGTGGTGGCCCAACTGGTCGCCAGCGAAGCGTTTGATTATCTCGACGCGCCGGTCCATCGCCTGGCCGGGCTTGACATCCCCATTCCCTACAATCGGGAACTCGAACGGCGGACGATACCGCAGGTGGAAGACATTGTGCGTGAAGCCCGCGCTCTGGTTCGCGGCGAATATTGATTGAAGGTGATCAATGGCGACTCCAATTATCATGCCCAAATTTGAAATGACCCAGGAAAACGCAACCGTGGTGCGCTGGCTGATCCAGGCAGGGGATACCATTGAACAGGGCGACCCGATTATGGAGGTTGAAACCGACAAGGTGGTGATGGAAGTCGAAGCCCCGGCCAGTGGCGTTTTGGGCGGCGTCAAAGTTCAAAAAGGCGATGTGATACCGGTGACTGAGGTTATTGCCTACATCCTCCAACCCGGAGAAGCGTTACCCCAAGAAACCGGGGTTGCGCCCATCTTACCGGAACAACCCGGCCAACCCCCGCCCGCCACTCCCTCCAATGGACCATCAACCATTCGCGCCACTCCCCTGGCCTTACGTCTTGCCGCCGAAGCCGGTATTGAAATCAGCCAGGTATCCCCATCGGACACCACCGACCGAGTGACCCGCCAGGATGTGAAAAATCATCTGGCCCGGGTGGCCGCTGTCGCTGCGGGCAACAGGCCACGAGCCACACCGTCCGCACGTCGAATGGCCCGTGACCACGGCCTGAATTTGGCTCAAATTCAGGGCAGCGGCCCCCAGGGACGGATTCAGAAAGCTGATGTGCAAGCAGCCGTGGAGACCGCTCACCCACCGGCCACGCCCGAAGTAATGCCTATTACTACCCCGGAAGTTGGCGAGGTAATCCCACTGGCAGGTATGCGGCGCACCATTGCCACCCGCATGCAGCAAAGTTACCAGACCGTGCCACACATCAACCTGACCGTTGAGGTCGATATGACCGCGGCAGAAACCTTGCGCCAGGAACTAAACACTGAAGCGGAGAAACTTGGCCAGCCTCGCATTTCGCTAACCGCAATTCTGGTGAAGGTATGCGCCTGGGCCTTAAAACGCCATCCAGGGGTGAATGCCTCACTACGGGATGATACTATCTATCTGCACCATACGGCGAATATCGGCGTGGCAGTGGCCCTGCCGGACGGGAAGGGACTGATTGTGCCCGTCATCCGCGAGGCAGAAAAATTGGGACTGGCGGAGATTGCCGGGCAGATGAAAGACCTGTTTGACCGAGCGCGGGCAGGTCGTCTGGTGTCAGGTGATGTTATAGGGGGCACGTTTACCATCACCAACCTGGGGATGTTTGGCGTTGATCACTTCACGGCCATCATCAATCCGCCCGAAAGCGCCATTCTGGCTGTCGGCCGGACGACCAAACGGCCGGTGGTAATGGAGACAGAACGCGGCGATGAGGTGGTCATCCGGCCAATGATGAAGATGACCCTGGCCCTTGATCATCGAGTGCTGGATGGCGCAGCGGGCGCTCAGTTTTTGCAGGATGTGGTGAAAACGTTAGAGCAACCAAGTTTGCTGCTGTGGTAACGATTTCCGTCAATCAAACGGCAGCCACTTTTGATCGGTTTTGCTGCTAGCCACAACCTTCTCAATAAATTTCACCCCGCGGGCGCCGTCGTAGACCGTAGGAAAATCTAATTCTAACCCGGTCGGCTCGCGGCCTTCCAGTTTAGCCCGAATTGTGTCGGTGAAATTCATATAGATGTTACCAAAGGCTTCAAAGAAGGCTTCGGGATGCCCGGCGGGGATGTGCGTGGCACGTTGGGCCGCCTGGCAGAGATAATCTGCCCCGCGTCGGTGGACTTCAACCGGGCCGCCGGGTGGGGTAAAGTAGAGGTAGTTCGGTTCTTCCTGCCGCCAATAGAGCGCCCCCTTGGTGCCATACACCCGGATATTGAGGCCGTTCTCTTCGCCGGTAGAAATTTGAGAGCACCACAAAATGCCCCGGGCGCCATTCTTAAAGCGTAGCAGTACGCTGGCATCGTCGTCCAATTGGCGACCCGACACAAAGGTATTCAGGTCGGCACACAACGTCTCTATTTCCAGTTCGGTGATATAACTGACCAGGTTTTCGCAATGCGAGCCAATATCACCCACCGCCCCAGCGATACCGGACCGGGCCGGGTCGGTACGCCACGCGGCCTGTTTTTGGTCTTCGGCTTCAAGTTTGGTCAGCAGCCAGTCCTGGGGATATTCGACAACAACCCGTTGAATTTTGCCTAATTTGCCGGTCCTCACCAGGTGACGAGCTTCTTTGACCATAGGATAACCGGTATAGTTATGAGTCAACCCAAACACAATATCGTTTTCTTCTACAGCTTTAATCAGCGCCTGGGCCTGCTCACTATTGAGCACCATCGGCTTGTCCATGATCACATTGAAGCCGGCTTTAATAAAGGTCATCGCCGGTTCAAAGTGGGCGTGGTTGGGGGTGACAATAGAGACAAAATCGATCCGTTCCCCATCCGGCAAGGCACTTTCCTTTTCCAACATTTCTTGCCAGGAACCATAGTTGCGCGCCGGGTTCAGTAGCAAGTCTTCACCCGATAGCTTGGCCTTTTCTGCGGTACTGGAAAGAGCGCCGGCCACAAACTCGGTGAAACCATCGGAGATGGCGGCCCGACGATGCACCGCGCCGATAAAAGCATCACGTCCTCCCCCAATCTGGCCAAATTTCAACTTGCGTTGTAACTTGGTGAATACATCTTTGCCACTGACCATCGTCGTTTACCTCCCGGTTAAGATTAAGAGTATCATCCCATTTATACACCCAAACAGTATTTTTGAAAAAGATTACCGATTATTGTACTATTTGAGCGTGTTTCATCTTGGTTAACGGCAAAATCCAAATAACGCAAAAACGCCAGCCAGTTTGTCGGTTGGCGTTTTTGCGTTAGATTGATTGTCCTTTGCTGAAAAGCAAATCAAAACCCGGGTTCTATCCTGCGCTTACTTGCTGGCTAAAAATCGAGACACTTTTGTACCGCACTCCGGACAAGTGCCCTTGGCCATGCGCCGCCCATTGGCTGTCTCTACCACAGTCCCATTTTTGATCGTCTGCTTCTTGCGACATTTGACGCAGTACCCTTCGAATTCCATTGATTTATCTCCTTCTTGTGGATTTTGGATAGAAAAACTCTATCTTTTGTTTGGATGGTAAATTCTATCGCGTTTTTTACCCCCTGTCAACCCCCCATTTTCGAAAGGGGTCTGTCCGAATTTTGGGACAGATGGGGTGTGCTATGCACAGACGGTATCCTCCCTGGTTTGTCCAGATTTCCTAAAATGTGGTAACCTCGCTCCAAATGATTATGCGGGTTTTTGTTTTATCGCGTCAACCTGACCCCCAGACTATTCAGGGCAAAGAGCAATCCTGTCTGCAAATTGCCCAAGGTGGTAACCTCACTCCAATCAATGCCCAAATCTACAATGGCTTCAGCCACGGCATCGGACACGCCGGTGACAATTGTCCGGGCTCCCTTCAGCCGCGCCGCCTGGATCGTCTTGTTCAGATGATTAACAATACCCGTGTCCATAATCCCCACCCCGGTCACATCTAAAATGACGATTTTGGCCCGGTGTTGTTGGATACCAGCCAGCAGGTTACGAGTGATGTCACGGGCGCGCGGCGAGTCTATGCTGCCGATGAGGGGCATCACAATGATGCGCTCCATAACCGGGATAACGGGGGTGGAGAGTTCCTGGATTGCCCGTTGCTGCGTCTCGATTACCTCCTGCTGCAAACGCACACCCTCCTGCTGCGCCTGCTCCCGCCGAAGAATCTCCTGTTCTAACTCAGCCGTCCGACTCCGCACCTGCTGCTCCACCTCCGCATAAGCCCGCTGGGCCTCCGCGTACAACCGCGCATTCATAATAGCGTTGGCCAACTGATCGGCCATCGTTTGGAACACCGTAATGTCCTCGGCATCAAACGCTGCCTCCTGCCTACTCTGCACCATCAGCACACCGATGATCTCACCCCGGCTGATAAGCGGCAGGGCCATCTCCGAATGCGTTTCCGGCAACAGCGGATTCTCAAAGCGCACCGCCGCCTCGCCCACATCCAGCCCAATGCAGGCCCGTTGTTCAGTCACACACCGACCAACTGTCGAGTCGCCGCCAACCTTGAGTTTGTAACCCTCGGCCAACATCTGCTGTCCGGCTTCCCCCGTGCCTGCTCGCAGCACCGCCCATTCATCCTCAATCAAAAACAGGCCAGCATAGTATAAATCAAACCGCTCTTGCACCAGGTCCACCACCTGCTGGATCAACTCATCCAGGTTCAGCACCCCGCTGGCTGCCCGAGAAACCTCAGCCGCCGTCAACAGTTGCACCCGGCGGTTTTCCAGCTGTCGAATAAGCAACGAGTCCTGTAGCACGCCACTGATTTGTCTGGCCAGGATGCCGTAGATGCTCCCTTCCTGCAATCCCTCCAAGATGATAAAACCGAACCGGTTTTCCCTAACGCTGAGCGAACTCAGTACCCAGATGTAACGCCTTTCTCGCGGAAACAATTCATCCGGAACAAGTTGGCGGGTGGGGAAGCGCGACCCGTTGGCACCCACCTCGACCCGCTGCCCGTTATCGTAAGCCAGCATCAGTCTGGACCACTCAGCGGGGCGCTCCTGCCCGTCGTAAAAGGAGAGGTAAAAGGTCGAGAAGCCCAATTGAGGAAGCCTTCGACCGACCACGTCGAGAAGGTGTTCTTTCTCGACCATCACAACCAGATCACTGCTAAGATAACTCAGCACCCGATCCTGCCGCACTTTCTCTACTTCCTGAAGCGCCCAATTCCCCTGGGCCATCTTGCTGATTACCACGCGCCCCTGACCAAAGATGGCCTCGGCTCGAGACAAGCTCGTGACATCCGTCAAGTACGGCAATACATAACGGCGCATCACAGATATTGCTTCCTGCCAATCATCCACCTGGCCGCTCACCGCAGCCGCCTGTCGCAGCACATCACCCAACGCTAGAAGAAATGAGCCCCGCAGAGACGACTTGCTCGCCGCCGAACCGGGCGCCATATCCTCCAGGAAAGCATCCAGGAGCGGGCCCGCCCATTCGGAAGAGGGCAGTGACAATCCTTCCACAGCTTGCGCCATCTCGGAGAGAATCGCCTCTCGCTGCGCGGCTATAGCTTCCGGCAAGGGTTCCCTCTTTCTCTTCAGCGGTCTCACTGCGGCGCGCGCAATGACGGGGTCGAAACAACCGCAGGACTGACGCACCACCAGTCTGGTCGGCAGCATCGTCTGCTCAGGCACTTGCTCACCGGCCAGCAGCTTGAGCAACATCTCTATGCTTGCCCGTCCCAGTTCTTGTATCGGTTGCCGTACGGTGGTCAACGCGGGGCGAGAAGCTATCGCCTCTCTCGTATCATCGAATCCCCCCAGGGCAATGTCCTCTGGCACGCGTATCCCTCGCTCCTCAAGCACCTCTAACGCACCGAACGCCATCCAATCGTTGGCAGCCACCACGGCTTCGAGCCTGACCTTGCGCTCGTCGAGCAGCAGACGAATTGCTTCTATACCTGTTTCATACAGAAAAGCACCTGGCGCAACAAGGTTGGGATCAAGGGGCAGGTCGTGCTCGGCAAGCACATCGGCGTAGGCGCGATACCTCAGCGCCGCCTCTGCGTTGTTCTCAGGCCCGCAAATAAAAGCAATGCGCCGGTAGCCATGAACCTCGATAAAGTGAGTAACAAGGTCTCGCATTCCTACTTCATTGTCCACGGCTACGCAGGGGAGGCCTGGCGTTTGGGTGACACTGACCATCGGCATAGGACGATAGCGGTCAATGAAACGCCGAAACTCCTCAATAGTTATGAAGTTGCCTATTGTGCCACAGATGATGAGGCCATCAACTCTTTCGCCAGAGACCAGGTCGTAGAGAATGTTGCGTTGGGCATCAAGATCGTATGCGGATGCACGCAAGAGTCCGCCTGCATAGAAAATCAAATTGACGTCGAATTCCGACGCCGCAGCCGCGAGCCCCACCCACAGAGCATTATTATACGGCGTCCCAACTTCGGACAGCAGACCAATGGTTGGGCGCGAATCCAATGGCTTAGGACCCGCCTTGTGTTTGTTTATGTGATTGCTCATACAATATCTCCTTACGGTTTGTCTACCCCCATCCGACGCGCGAACTCCTGTCCGCCCTGACGGTTACAACGTCTTGCTCCCCTTATCCAAAATCGTAAAGTAGAACGTAGAGCCTTGCCCCACTTCCGACTTTACCCAAATTCGCCCGCCGTGGCGCTCCACAATCTTTTTGCACACTGCCAAACCAATCCCCGTGCCCTCGTACTCTTCCCGGCTGTGCAGGCGCTTGAAAATCATGAAGATACGCTCGAAATATTCCGGAGCAATACCAATACCATTATCGCGCACCGAGAACAGCCACTTGCCAGTGGTATGCTCCGCCCCAATGTGAATCCCCGGTCGGGTTGTTTTTTGGCAAAACTTGATGGCGTTACCAATGAGGTTCTGCAACAACTGCGCCAGTTGGGTTTCGTCAGCCATCACCGTGGGCAGGTCGTCATGGGTTACTACCGCCCCGCTCTCTTCAAGGGCAACTTTCAGATTGGCCAGCGCGTGATCCAAAACGGTAACACAATTGGTAGGGGCAAAGGGCTTGCCCCGGGTGGTCACGCGGGAATACTCCAGCAGGTCATTGATGAGAACCTGCATGCGTTCCGCCCCTTCTACAGCAAAGTTGATAAAGTCATCGGCCTCCTCATCAAGCCAATCTTTGTAACGCCGTTCAATGAGTTGAAGGTAACTTTTTACCATACGTAACGGCTCTTGCAGATCGTGCGAAACCACAGAGGCAAACTGATCCAGTTCGGCGTTGGAACGAGTCAATTCTTGCGCCTGTCGGGTCAGCATTTCCTCCGCCTGCCTGTGTTTCTGTAGGAGTAGCGAGTCCTGTAACGCCCCGCTGATTTGTCTGGTCAGCGCTCCATAGATCTCCCCCTCTCGTGACCCCGCCTCAAGAATGAGACAGCCAAACTGGTTTTCCCTAAAGTTGAGAGATCCTACCACCCAGGTGTATCGCCTCTCTCGCGGGCACAACTCGTCTGGAACCAGATAGCGGGTGGGAAAACGCCGTCCACCAGCACCTACCTCAGCCCGTTCCCCCATGTCGTAGGCCAGCATCAACCGGGACCACTCGGCAGGGCGCTCCAGTCCCTCGTAAAAGGAGAGGTAAAAGGTCAAAAAGTCCAATTGGGGCAAATTGTGACCGATCACGTCCAAAATCTGCTCCGTTTCAACCGCCGCAATCAGGTCACCACCAAGATAACTCAGGGCGGCGGCCCGCCGTATTCTCCCTACCTCCTGGCGCGCCCAATTTAATTGGGCTATTCTGCCCACCATCACGCACCCTTGATTGAAGAGGTCTTCAACCCGAGCCAAAGTTGTCACATTCGTTAAATACGGCAATAGGTGGCGACGCATCACCGACAGCACTTCCTGCCAATCGTCCATCTGGTTAATCAAGACAACTGCCTGGTGCAGGATATCGTCCAATGCCGAAAGGAAAGGCCCTGGCGGAGTCGAACCAGCCCCTGGCTCACTCGCCGCCGAGCTGAATGTTATCTCCTCCAGAAAAGCGTCCAGGAGTCGCCCCGCCCATTCGGGAGAAGATGGCGCAGACTCTCCCGCTTCGTGCACCATCTCGGAGAGAATCGCCTCTCGGTGCATAACAATGGCTTCCGGCAGGGGAACACTCTTTCTCCCCAGAGGGGCCACCGTGGCATGTGCCACTACCGGTTCGGAGCAACCACAAGACCGACGCACCATCAACTTTGCGGGAAGCACCGTTTGATCGGGCACCTGTTCACCCGCCAGCAACTTTAGCAACACCTCCAGGCTGGCCTGTCCTAGTTTGTGGATCGGTTGGCGCACAGTGGTCAATGAAGGGCGAGAAGCGGCAGCTTCTCGCGTGTCATCAAAACCTCCCAAGGCGACATCGTTTGGCACCCGGATCCCCCGATCTTCGAGTGCCTGCAAAACACCAAACGCCATCCAGTCGTTGCTGGCCACCACGGCTTCAAATTTGGCCTTGCGCTCGTCGAGCAGCAGCCGAATTGCCTCCCTGCCTGTTTCGTAGGTGAAATCGCCTGGGGTGACGAGTTCGGGATCAAAGGGCAGGTCATGCTCGGCCAATGCCTCGGTATAGGCACGATACCTCAGCCCCGCCTCCGCATTGTTCTCTGGTCCGCAAATAAAAGCAATGCGGCGGTATCCATGGATCTCAATAAAGTGAGCAATAAGATCTCGGATACCCTTTTGGTTGTCCACAACAACGCAGGGAAGGTCGGGGGGGTGGGTGATACCAACCATAGGCAAAGGACGATAACGGTTGACAAAACTCCGGAACTCCTCGGTGGTGATAAAGTTGCCGATCGTGCCAGAGATGACGAGACCATCAACTCTTTCAGCACCAACCAAGTGGTAGAGGATGTTACGTTGGGCGTCAAATCCGTATGTGGATACATTTATGGTTCCGCCAACGTAACAAATCAGATTGACGTCCAAGTCCGGCGCTGCATCGGCAAACCCCGTCCACAGGGCGTTGTGATATGACGATCCCCCAATCTCAGATAACAGTCCAATGGTTGGGCGCGATTTTTGCAACCCGGGGTGTTTGACCTGGGTTATCCTGATTTTAACTTGCTCTGGCATGTTTCCTTTATCTTACCCGAATCTGACCATTCGCCAAACTTAAGCAGCGTCCTCAGATAAAAAGAAGTGATGCCCAACTTTAGACACCACTTCAACAGGCATACTATCCTAATTATAAGTAACTTCTCAAGCCAGAGCAACCCCAAATTTGAAGGGTTCTACCTTTTGGGCTTGCTCACCCTGACCACCATCAGCCGCTGACAAAATGCCAATTCCCCTTTCTGTTCAAGCCGCTGTTGCAAGGCCAACAGGTGGTCAAAATTCCGCTCCACCGAAAAATTCTCCACAATCCAGGGCACGGCCTTAAAATAATAAACCATCGCGCCGATGTCTTTGAAGATGAGCTTGCCCGTCCACTCCTGGGCAACTTCCACTATCAGCTTGGTTTCTTTAATTTTCTCCAGCACAAAATCCAGGGTAAAGTAAGTCCACGGCTGCTCGCAGTCAAACGCGGCGGATAAATCGTTGAGATTGCGGCCATCCACTTGCTGGGTAAGGAACATACCCCCGGGGGCCAGCATCCGTTCTACCTCGGCGATGTTGAAGCCGGTGTGGCGATCAAGCACCAGGTCAAAGGCTTCATTTGCAAACGGCAGTATCTCAAACAACGAACCATCGGACTCCACCACTTCTACGCCTAAAGGCTCCAGTCGCTCCCGGGCCAGGCGCAGATTGGGCGGATAACCCTCGGTGGCTGCAACGCGCGGGGGAAAAACGTCTTTAAATCCCAGCAATTTTTCGCCGCCGCCGGTGCCCAAATCTAAAACCGCCTCCTGCGCCTGCGCCATTAGTTCCCGGGCCATGGCCTCGTAAGACCAGGGCGGTTTTTCTTCAAGCCATTTATCGGCTAGATAGGAAAAATCCCAGCCGCTAAATGGTTGGCGAGCGGCGGCTTGCCATAATCCAGCGAGCAAATCGCGCCAATGTTCGGCATAGTGCCCCGCGCTATTATCCAAAATTTCCTCGGCCAAAGAATGTCCTTCCGTCCAGGCGAAGCGGCGGGGATTGAACAAATCCTCAGTTGGGGCGCGCTCAACCAACTCCACCAGGGCCTGATACGCTTCAGCTTCCTGCTCGCGG
>JAFGNV010000083.1 GCA_016926805.1 Anaerolineae bacterium | reverse complement strand
GGCCGAATTTCGTCGAAATCACAAACGCATCTCTCCCAGCTTTATCGCTGCTCTCGTTACGTTGCACACTTCTGACACATGAGCCACTTTTTCATGGTGATAGACCTCCTGTATCGAATGTCGCTATTCTTTTACAGGTAAGTCTATCACCATTTGTGTGTCGCACGCCTACACCATCTCGCCCCTTATTTGGGCGAAATTTTTGATGAAAATAGTCTGATGGCCAATCTGACTCCTTGACTTGGAATGTTGAAGATGATACCATAGGGTTAAAGAGTGATGGTTGTGGCGAGCTTAAACTTATATCTATATGGAGGATGCTTCAATGTTAAAGATCACCTATGCTACTATCTCGGCGGACAACGAGGAGTTGCAGTCGGCCTACGATCAGGCGATTGCCAGGGTCAAGGCCGAATGGTTAGGAGCGGAAGTGCCGATGTTTATCAACGGGAAGAAAGTATACACTAACGAGAAGTTTGAGAATTACAGCCCCATCGATGCCGGCATGCATTTATGTACCGCTCAAAAGGGCGCGGTCGAACACGCCCGGGCAGCGGTTGCGGCCGCCAGGACAGCGTTTCCGGCCTGGCGAAAGACCCCCTGGTCGGAGCGGGTGGCCATAATCCGCAACCTGGCCGAAAAAATCAGTGACAATAGTTTAGCCTTGAGTGCGCTGATGATTTTAGAAATTGGCAAAAGTCGCCTGGAAGCATTGGGCGAAGTGGAAGAAACCGCCGACCTGTTGCGCTATTATGCCAATTCGATGGCGCAAAACAACGGTTTTATCAGAGAGTTGGGCAAATTGAATCCCGATGACCCCGGCGAGCAGAACTTTAGCGTTTTGCGTCCTTACGGAGTGTGGGTGGTGATTTCACCGTTCAATTTCCCCATGGCCCTGGCGGCGGCGCCGATTGCCGCGGCTCTGGTCACCGGCAATACAGTAGTGTTCAAAGGGTCATCCGATGCGCCTTACGATGGCTGGAAAACCGCCGAACTGTTTGCCGAAGCCGGTTTACCGGCCGGCGTGTTCAATTACGTCAGTGGGCCTGGTTCGACGGTGGGGCAGGAATTACAGGACAATCCCGATGTAAGCGGCTGGACCTTTACCGGATCATACAAGGTGGGGATGACGTTGTTGAAAACCGCTGGTCGGGGCCGGTACCCGCGCCCGGCGATCATTGAGATGGGGGGCAAAAATCCAACCATCGTTTCCAATACAGCCGACGTGGATAAGGCAGTGATGGGCGTCATCCGGGCCGCCTTTGGCATGGATGGTCAAAAATGTTCGGCCTGTTCGCGGGTTTACGTGCACGAAGAAGTTTATGACGAATTTAAGGCCAAGTTGGTCGAGAAAACCAAAGCCCTAAAAATTGGCGATCCCATGGAACGGGATACGTTTATGGGTACCGTCATCAACCAGACCGCCTATGAGAACTATCAACGCTACATGGCCCAGGCTCGCGCCGATGGCGAGGTGTTGGTGGGAGGTAATGTCCTCACGGCAGGCGAGTTTGGCAAAGGTTATTTTGTCGAGCCGGCCGTGGTCGAAGGGTTGCCCGAGGATCACGAACTGGTTAAAAACGAGTTGTTCGTTCCCATTTTGCACCTGGCCAGGGTAAAAACCCTGGACGAGGCCATGGCCAAAGCCAACGACACCCAATACGGTTTGACCGCCGGTTTTTTTGGTGAGGAAAAACAAGAGATTGAATGGTTCCTGGAGAATATTCAAGCAGGCACCGTTTACGCCAACCGGATGGCTGGAGCTACTACTGGCGCGTGGCCGGGGGTGCAGGCTTTTGGCGGCTGGAAAGGCAGTGGCGCCAGCGGTAAAGGGATCGGTTCGTTCTATACCCTGGCCCTCTACATGCATGAGCAAAGCCGGACTATTATCGGTTAGCCTACCAAGAAGAAACTGCCGGTAGGCCGGGGGGACTGGGGCGTGTCTCCCCTTAGTTTCTTTTCCGAATTGAATAAGGCCCGGCCTTATGGAACCCTCAGATAGATTTTGTATTCAATAAAGGCCCCTTTTTTCGGGGCCTTGCCATTTTTGGCGGACGGACCACGGAAATTGATAAATAATGGTCATTGGCCGGGTGTTGCTGGCAAATAGGACTTTTGCGCCCGTTGTAATGGCCTGTGAATCTGTTATAATGGACAGCATAAAACCTATGGGCGGAAAGGGACAGATAGAGCAAGTGTAGCCTATGACTGAGACCGCGCTGAACCAAGAGCTACAGCAAGAACGCCAGGCTCGTCGACAGGCCGAACGGGAGGTTCGCCGGTTGAACCAACGCCTGCAAGAATTGATTGCCTTGCATGCTGCCGAAGTGGTGGAGGCACAAGAGCAGGCGCTTGAAGCCAGACAGGCTACCAGCACCTTTCTGGCCAATATGAGCCACGAACTGCGCACCCCCTTGAATACCATCATTGGCTACAGCGAAATTTTGTTGGAAGAAGCCCAGGCGCTAGGACACGTTGATTTTGCCCTTGACCTCCAAATGATTGAGACGGCCGGTAAACAACTACTGGCGCTCATTAGTGACGTTTTCGACTTATCGAAAATTGAAGCGGGCATGATGGACCTGGATTTGGAGACTTTTCACATTTCCAGAATGGTCGGGGATGTGGTCACGGCCGCCCGGTTATTGGTGGCCAGAAATAACAATACCCTGCAGGTCAACCTTGATGACGGCGTTGGAATGATGCGGGCCGATGCGGCCAAAGTTCGGCAAATCCTCTATAACCTGCTCAGTAACGCGGCCAAATTCACCGAGCATGGGACGATCACTTTAACGGTGAAACGCCGGCCGGCACCGAAGAATAATCTCTCGACCTTAACCACAAGAGACGGGTGCCAGCCCCCGGACGAAATCATTTTCCAGGTAGCCGATACCGGAATCGGCATTACCCCGGCGCAGATCGGCATTATTTTTAACGCGTTTACGCAAGGCGACGGTTCAACCACCCGCAAGTATGGCGGCACCGGCCTGGGCTTAACCCTCTGCCAGCACTTTTGTCGGCTGATGGGGGGCAAGATAATGGTGGAAAGTGAGTTAGGTCAAGGCTCTACCTTTATAGTTTGTTTACCGGCCCAAGTAGCCGACATTGAACCTGACCCCCAGGAAGAGAAATGACGTCAGCCCCCAGGATTCGGGCAGTGACATCCCGTTGACTTATCCTGACGGGTTTACTTTAAGGCCCAACTGCCCTGATCTTGAGAAACTGAACAACACCTACCAGATAGGAAATATCGATGCCAACCAACAGAGGACAAGCAGCCAATTACACGGTTTTAATTGTAGATGACGAAGCTATCGCCCGGGATATTCTGGAAGGACACCTGGCCACCGATGGTTATCAGGTTGTTCTGGTTAACAGCGGATTTCAGGCATTGAACCGGTTTGAACAGAACCCGCCTGATTTGGTGTTGCTCGATATTATGATGCCTCATCTGGATGGTTTTGAGGTTTGCCAGCGAATAAAAACAAATGAGCGGTGGCAGCACATTCCCGTTATTTTGATCACAGGTTTTTGGGACAACGAACAGGTCATCCGGGCCGATGAGGCTGGCGCCGATGGCTTTTTAAAGAAACCGGTGGATGGCGCCGAATTGAGGGCGCAAGTTCGCTCCCTGTTAGGGCTGCACTAGCCACTACGGATTTGATGTATCGTCCTCCAGAAAAATATTGCTTCCAATTACCCCGGTTACCTCCTACCTTGCTTCCTGCCCCCTGCCCTCTGATTGGCAATTTCCAACTTTTCCACTTCCAGCCACTGCTGGCCTGGCGCGTCGAGCAGCCCGTATTTGAATCGGCCCCAGGGGGTGACTTCCATATATTGATTATCTAACCACATTACAAACCCCAGGGGACCGCGCGGCGCGGTTTGGCAATCCAGAAGAGTTTCGCCGTCTACGCTAAAGCGGGCGGTTTTTTTTTGCCAGTCGATTTGATAAGTGTGCCATTCCGTCATCTGCCCGGTTAACAACGCCTCGCTCACGTTAATGGCCCGCTGGCCGATGGGCCAAAATGTGTGATAGACAGAGTGTATGTTCATAAGCGGCACGGCCAGCGGCGCGGTTGGGAGCAGTAAAAAAAACGGCCAGCGGACGGCGTCCAGGGTGGTCGCTTTCCAGCCGGGGCCGGGTGTGTGTAGATCGAGCTTTATGTTTGAGGGGGGCGAACTGTAGAAGAACCAGATTGCCCGGGGGAGCGCAGGCCGGCGCAGGCCGGTCATCATAAAAGGGTCATTCCAAAAACCAAATCCGGCGGTGCCGCTCAATTCGCCTGCCGGGTGGGAAAACCGCGCCCGGACGGTCATCTGCAGCGGCGGTTGCCAGTGAAAATTACGGCGTTTCAAGCCCTGGTAATCGTCAATTTGGGCGTCGGTATAGCGTTTGGCGGAAGTGTTGGTATTGACAAAACGCAGGGTATTGCCGGCGGCCTGAAGCGCGCCGTCACCCGTGATAAAAGTTTTCCAGGGTGGGGGAAGCGGCGTATGGGGAGAGAAATGTTCCAGAATGACCTTCAAATGTCTGAACCTGACAAATTTGAGTTTTACTCGTGGCTGGTGCCGTCCGGTAAAGTCGCTCCCTTGAGGCTTTTGGCAGCGTCGAGTTGAATATCGGTTACGATGGCCCCGTCCAGATTGGCCTTTGTCAGATTGGCGCCACTGAGGTCGGCCCGGCTAAGGTCGGTTTCGCTAAGATTGGCTCCGGTCAGGTCGGCTTTGCTCAGATCGGCCCGGCGGAGATTGGCGTGGCTGAGGTCAACGCCTTTCAAGTTTCGACCGGCGGCTCTCTGATTGACAATCTCCCAGACCAGATGCCATTTTTTGTCGAGATGGGTGGTGTTATCAATTTTGGCTTCACGAAGACTGGCCCCGCATAACTCGGCCCCGCGCAAATCGGCCTGGCTAAAATTGGCCCAATGGAGATTGGTCATGCGCAGGTCCGACCGGCTCAGGTTTGCCCCGCTGAAATTTGCCCCGCCCAGATTGGCGCTGTCAAGATTGGCCCGGCTCAAATCCGCTGCGGTGAAATTGGCTGCATTCAGGCTGGCCTCGCTGAGGTTGGCTCGGCTGAGGTTGGCTCTTTTGAATTTTGCCCCGCTCAGCAGGGCTTCGCTGAGATCCGCTCCGCTAAGGTTAGCCTCACTGAAATTTGTGCCAATGAGGTTGGCGTTGCTCAGGAGGGTCCGGCTGAGGTCTGTGCCGGTCAGGTTTACCCCACTAATATCCGACATACTCAGATTCAACCCGCTGAGGTCCAGACCGCTGAGGTCGGCGTCGCTCAAATTTGGTCTGGTGCCATGCTGCCAGGCGGTTTTAACAATTTCTTCGACTTGTTCCCGGGTAAATTTGCCGTCCATTGTCCTTGCCTCCCCGCTGGAATTCTATAGATGGAACCAACGGTTCCATTATACCCGAGAGATAGTTAAACGGTCAATGGGCCGAAGTTACCTGTGTTTGATACCTCGGTGGTTGCCACTCCTCAGTAAACGCATGCCGTTCAGGGTAACAAGGAGTGACGCCCCCATATCGGCAAACACGGCCATCCACAGGGTAGCGATCCCCAGGAGAGCGGTTACCAGGAAGATGGCCTTGATAATCAGGGCAAACCAGATGTTAAAGCTGATGGTGCGGGTAGCCCGCCGGCCGAGTTGAATCGCGGCGGGCAGTTGGCTCAGGTCATTGGCCATCAGAACCACGTCGGCGGTTTCCAATGCCTGGGCAGTGCCGCCCGCGCCCATGGCTATACCCACCCTGGCTGCGGCCAGGGCCGGTGTATCGTTGACTCCGTCTCCCACCATCGCTACATTATCGCCATACTCGTTGACCAACTGGCGGACCACAGTTACCTTATCTTCAGGCATCAGCCCGGCCCGTACTTCGTCAAGGTCCAATTGCTGACCAATGGCCCTGGCCACGGTGGGATTATCGCCAGTGAGCATGACCGTGTGGGTGATGCCCAGTTGTTTGAGAGCCGCGATGGCCGACTGGCTGGTGTGGCGGGGCGGGTCACTGACGGCCAGATAGCCGGCCAGCGCATCATTCTGGCGGATGAGCATGGTGGTGTGTCCATTGGCTTCGGCTTCGGCAATGCGCTGGCAAAATTCGGCGGCATGGGCTTGGTCGGTGTGCAGCAGGGCGTGGCTGCCAACCGTTACCAGTTGGCCGTTCACCCGGCCCTGTACGCCTTGCCCCGGCAGATTCTTGACCTGCCGGGCCTGGAGCTGAGGTAGCGCCCTGGCTTCGGCGGCCAGGGTGATGGTTTGAGCCAGGGGATGGGTGCTGTAACGTTCTACGGCAGCGGCCTGAGCCAGCATATCGTCACAATGATTGCAGGCGACCGATGGGTCACGCAGACGGGCCTCAGTACAACAATTGTCCAGGCAGGCCAGGTTGACCAGTTCGGGTTTGCCCTGAGTGAGCGTGCCGGTTTTATCAAACGCTACCACTTTAACCCGGCCCAGTGCTTCCAGAAAGGCTCCCCCCTTGATCAGCACTCCCCGGCGAGCGGCAGCAGAGATGGCGCTGACCACGGCCACCGGCGTGGCAATGACCAAAGCGCAGGGGCAGGCAATGACCAGCAGGGTCAACGCGCGATAGAGCCAACCGTGCCCTTCCCCTGCTCCGTTGGCAAGAGCGGGAGGGTCGAAAAACGGTTGGCCGAACAACAGCGGTGGCAGCGTCGCCACCAATACCGCCCCAATTACCACCACCGGGGTGTAAATGCGGGCAAATTCATTAACAAAACGTTGGGTCGGCGTTTTCTGGCTTTGGGCTGCTTCCACCAGATAGATGAGATGCGACAGGGTGTTGTCTGCCGCCAGCCGCGTGACCTCGATTTCCAGCAGGCCGTCGCCGTTGATGGTACCCGCAAACACCTCGTCGTTGGGATGTTTTTCTACCGGAATGCTCTCGCCAGTGATGGGAGCCTGGTTTACGGCGGCGTGACCGTTGAGAATGCGGCCATCCATGGGGATACGTTCGCCGGGTTTGACGATAATGCGGTCGCCCACGGCCAGCGATTCAACCGGAACCACCTGTTCGTGTTCGCCGCACCAGGGGCAAGGACCACTCTGGTAGATGCCGGAGCCGTCGGGAAGTTCACGGCCGCGACAGTCCTCGCAGTCCAGGCACGGGCGCAGAACAGTGGCTTCGGGGGGCGCCAACCGGGTCAAACTGCGAATACTGTTGCGGGTACGTTCCATAGTGTAACCTTCCAACGCCTCACCCAGGCTGAATAGAACAATCACTGTGGCCGCTTCGCTGTATTCACCAATGGCAAAGGCTCCAATGGCAGCCAAAGTCATCAGCACGTTCATATCCAGCCCCTGCCCGCTACGGAAGGCGGCCCAGCCGGTTTTGGCCGGAAAGTAGAGACCAAAGAGACCCCCCACCAAGAACAAGATAAACGAAATAAGCTCGCTGCCCGGCAGCCATTGCGCCCCAAAGGCCAGCAAAATAAACATCGCTCCGATGAGGGTGAAGGTGTTGCGCGGCTGGCGGAGCAGGTCAAGCCATTGTTGACTTCTGGAGCGAGGCACATCAGCCGCATCCGGCGCCGCGATACCGTAACCCAACGCCTGAATCTGTTTGACCACCGCCGCCTGGTCAACCGGTCCCCCAACTTCCATTTTGGCTGTGGTGAAGTTGACCCGGCAAAAATCGACGTTGTCAAGCCGGGCCACGGCCTTTTCCAGTTTCAGGGCGCAATCGGCGCAGTCCATATTGGTGATGTGGAGTTGAAGTTTTTGATCCATCTACGGTTACCTGTGTTGAATGTGTTCTAACCCGCGCTGAAACAAATCGCGGATGTGTTCGTCGTCAAGGGTGTAGTAAACCATCCGGCCATCTTTGCGGTTTTTGACCACCCGCATTTCTCGCAGCAGGCTGAGTTGGTGGGAGATGGCACTCTGCGTCATGCCCAGCGTAGCGGCCAGGTCGCACACGCATAGCTCGGTGTGGGCCAGCACCGACACCAGACGCACCCGGGTCGGGTCGGCCAGGGCTTTGAAGATGGCGGCCAGATGGGTGGCCGACAGACCGTCTAACAGGTGGGTTTGGGCCGTTTTGACTTTCTCTTCATCAATGATGATTTCGGCGCAACGGTCGGCCGATGGTAATTGAATCATTATTTTAACCCCGGATAATATATGAGTAATTACTCATATATTACCTTGAAAAAAAGAGGCTGTCAAGAGGGTGGATGAAAATTGGGCCGGTTTTTTATCGTTCCAATTTTGAAGCTTCACCTCATCGGGCTGGCCCAATCCTTGCGTTACCAGGTAATGCGGAAGCCGCTAAACTCGCCGCTGGGTGTTTCGTAGGTCACGTCAACGTTGTCTACCTGCGCCGACGGCGGGCCGATGTGGCACCACTTCACCGCATTGTCAACCGCTTTTTCGTTGCCCTCAAAAATGGCTTCCACCTGTCCATCCCACAGGTTACGCACCCAGCCGGTCACACCCAACTCCTGGGCCTTACGCTGCGTATACCAGCGAAAACTGACCCCCTGCACCCGGCCCGACACAAACACGTGGGCGCGGATTGTGGCTGTTTTTACCTTTTCATCCATCCTATGGCCCCTATCCTATGGCCCCCATCTTGACCCTCATTATCCGCGCAATCCTGATGCTATCATTCTATCATACCCCATAGCCCTGGTCAATTGTTTTTTTCTCTGGCTGCAAAATTGGGGCAGGCCAGGGATACCGTCTGGGCATAGCGCGGATTCGCGTCCCCCGGTCCGTTGCCAAAACTTGGACAACAGAGACCCCCAAAATTGCCCAAGTTGACCATTGCGTGTAAGATACGGAACGGCTTGCCTGGAATAATAACGAGTGCAGACTCTACCGGCCTGCACTCATTTTGTGTCGAATCATCATTCAGAAAAAGTTAGGAGAAAAATCATGAGTATGATTGAAGATGTAATTGCCCGAGAAATTCTCGATTCTCGCGGCAACCCTACGGTTGAGGTAGAGGTATTGTTGGAAGATGGCGCTTTTGGCCGGGCGGCGGTTCCCTCCGGCGCTTCTACCGGCGTTCACGAAGCCCTGGAACTGCGTGACGGCGATAAAGGCCGTTATCTGGGTAAGGGTGTGGAAAAGGCGGTGGCCAACGTGAATGAGGAAATTGCCCCGGAGTTGATCGGCTGGGATGCGCTGGACCAGGAAGGGATCGATGCCTACATGATCGAATTGGATGGCACGCCCAACAAGTCCAAATTGGGGGCCAACGCTATTTTGGGGGTCAGCCTGGCCGTGGCCAAGGCGGCGGCTGAAAGCACGGGCCAGCCTCTCTTCCGTTACCTGGGTGGGGTTAGCGCCCGCACCTTACCCGTGCCGATGTTGAACATTTTGAACGGCGGCGCGCACACCGGCTGGCAAACCACCGACTTTCAGGAGTTTATGGTGATGCCCTACGGCGCAGAAAGCTTTCGTGAAGGTCTACGCTGGGGCGCGGAAATCTATCACGCCCTCAAAGCAGTGTTGAAAGCTAAAGGTTACAACACCAATGTTGGCGACGAAGGCGGATTTGCGCCCGCGTTGAAGGGCGGCAACAACGAAGCCCTGGATGTAATCATGGAAGCCATTGCTAAAGCCGGCTACAAAGCGGGCGAGCAGATTTTCATCGCGCTCGACCCGGCCACCTCCGAGTTGTATGAAGACGGTAAGTATACTCTCCGCATCGAAGGTAAAACCCTTTCCAGCGACGATATGGTCAAACTGTGGCAGGAGTGGGCGGAGAATTACCCCATTATTTCTATTGAAGATGGTCTGGCCGAAGACGACTGGGACGGCTGGGTGGCGCTCACCCGGGCCATCGGCGACAAGGTGCAGTTGGTGGGGGACGATATGCTGGTGACCAACGTGGAACGCCTGAGCAAAGCCATTGAAATGAAGGCAGCTAATAGCATTCTCATCAAACTCAACCAGATTGGTTCCCTCAGCGAAACCATCGCTGCCATCGAAATGGCCAAACGGGCCAACTGGACGGCGGTGATCTCCCACCGTTCCGGCGAAACCGAGGACACCACCATTGCCGACCTGGCCGTCGGCCTCAACGCCGGTCAAATCAAAACCGGCGCGCCGGCTCGCTCCGACCGCGTGGCCAAATATAACCAACTTCTCCGCATCGAGGACATGCTGGAAGAAACCGCGGTCTATCCGGGCCTTAAAGCCTATTACAACGTGCGGTAGATATAGGTCAAGGTAGCAGGTGGCAAGGTAGCAAACTTATGGGGCCTTGTTACAGCTACCTTGCTGCCCTTCGGGCTGGGTGGCGCCTTGAACTTGTCGAGAGGTACAACGAAGCCTCAGGACGAGGCCTGGTTCAGCGACGAAAACTTTTCTGGAGAACTATAGAATAAAACAGAGCCGCTCTGCTGGCATAAGGAGCGGCTTTTATCTGGGTCTGTCCGAAATTTTAGGACAGAAGGGGGGCGCGGGGGGTATCCCCCCGAATCCCCCCTGGTTTGTCCAGATTTCGGGCAACTGAAGGTTGCACAAAATTCTGGATGCACCCCTTTTATCTATTATGCTTGCTCTTGGGCCTGTTCCGTGTTACACTCTTTTGGATTAGGAGATAGATGTTATGGACCTGACCCGTTATAGTGGTATTTTATTGCATCCCACCTCGTTTCCCGGCCCGTATGGGATTGGCGATTTGGGTGAGTCGGCCTATCAATTTATTGATTTTTTGGTCGAAGCCAAGCAGTCGATATGGCAGGTGCTGCCCCTGGGACCAACCGGTTACGGCGACTCGCCGTATGCCTCATTTTCTACATTTGCGGGCAATCCACTGCTCATCAGCCTGGATAAATTGGTGGCAGTGGGCGATTTGGATGCGGCAGACCTGGCCGATGGGCCTCGTTTTCCCATCGACAAGGTTGACTATGGCCAGGTCATTCAGTGGAAAATGCCGTTATTGGAAAAGGCGGCGCGTAATTTTCTGAGAAACGCCGAGGCGAAACGTCAGGCCGATTTTGACACCTTCTGTACCGAGTATGCCGGTTGGCTGGATGATTTTGCCCTGTTTATGGTGGTCAAAGAGCATTTTGACCGGCAAGCCAGAGAAGCTGGCGTGTTTGGCGCAATGTGGAACAACTATTGGGATAAAGACATCGCCCTGCGGCGAACCAGGGCGATGGCCCGCTGGCAGAAGGAACAGGTTGAGGCCATCGGCGTCAAAAAAGTGTTGCAATATTATTTTTTTGAGCAGTGGGGTGCGCTGCGGCGTTACGCCAACCAGCAGGATATTAAAATTGTTGGCGACATCCCTATTTTTGTGGCGCCGGATAGCGTGGACGTGTGGGCCAATCGCGGGTTGTTCCATCTGGATAAAACGGGACAGCCCACCGTTGTGGCCGGGGTTCCTCCCGATTATTTCAGCGAAACGGGCCAGTTGTGGGGCAACCCCCTTTACAATTGGCGGGCCATGGCTAAACAGAACTATCAATGGTGGATCGAGCGGGTTCAGGCGACGCTGCAACTGGTCGATATTATTCGGATTGATCACTTCCGTGGTTTTGAGGCATATTGGGAAATTCCGGCCGGTGAAAAGACCGCGATCAAAGGGCGGTGGGTGAAGGCCCCCGGGATGGAGTTGTTTGAAACGATCAAAGCGGCGTTGGGTGAGTTACCCATTTTGGCCGAAGACCTGGGCGTGATTACCCCGGCGGTTGTGGCCCTGCGCGATCATTTTGGTTTTCCCGGGATGAAGATTCTGCAATTTGCTTTTGACGCCAAAGAAGCGGGGGAGCTAAATGCGACCAATGCTTTTTTGCCTCACAATTACAATCGCAATGCCGTGGTCTATACCGGCACCCACGATAACGATACGACCCGTGGTTGGTACCGTGAGCGCACCGCGGAGGAAAAGGATTTGATTCGCCGCTACCTGGCCCGTGACGACCACGATATTGTTTGGCATTTTATTCGCCTGGCGCTGGCGTCGTCGGCCTGCTTTGCCATTGTCCCTCTGCAGGATGTGCTCAATTTGGATAGCGACGCCCGGATGAATACACCTTCAACCCTGGGCGGCAACTGGGCCTGGCGATACCGGCCTGAGGCCCTCAACGGCTGGGTTTCGAATCGTTTGCGAGAGTTGGTTGACCTGTATGGTCGTGATCCTGAATTGTGGGAGGAAAAACGCCAGGCTGAGGCGGCATTGAGTTGAGTCTGGCAGTCCGCACAAATCCAGTGACAAGCTTCGACATTGCCCCCCAGCGATTGCACAATCAATCTATCGCCCCGGCCGTTTCTGAGACACCGGGCGACGTGGTAAAAAGGCTGGGCGCAGTCCAAGCCCAGGATTATCTGGGGGCGCTGTGGGCGGTTGGGCTGCGGATGCAAGCGGCCACCGAACAAATCATCGAGCAAGCCATTCGCGATAGACAGATCATCCGCACCTGGCCCATGCGCGGCACCCTGCACTTTGTCGCATCCGAAGATGTGCGCTGGATGCTGGCTCTATTGACCCCCCGGGTTATGGCCGGGGCAGCGCGGCGTCACCGGCAGCTTGAGTTGGATGCAGCCACCTTCGCCCGTAGCGAAACCCTGTTTGCAACAGCGCTCCAGGGAGGTCAGCGGCTAACCCGTCCCGAAATGATGGAGGTTCTGGAACAAGGCGGTATTTCCCCGGACGGCCAGCGTGGTTATCACATCTTGGGGTGGGCGGCACGAAGCGGCTTCATTTGCTTTGGTCCCCGGCAGGGCAAACAAGACACCTTTGTTTGGCTTGATGACTGGCTGCCCGAAGGTAAGACTCTGAGCCGGGAAGAGTCGCTGGCTGAGCTGGCTAAAAGATATTTTACCGGCCATGGCCCGGCCACAGTCCAGGATTTTATATGGTGGTCGGGGTTACCGGCAGCCGAGGCCCGAACCGGCCTGAAGATGGTTGAAGCGGGGCTGGCACGTGAGGAGCTTGACGGCCAGACCTACTGGTTTTTGCCATCGTCGTTCAGGGCAGAAGTTGCCTCTTCAACCGCCTACCTGCTGCCCGCGTTTGATGAGTATTTGCTGGGTTATCGAAATCGCAGCGCCGTGCTCAAGCCGG
>JAFGNV010000082.1 GCA_016926805.1 Anaerolineae bacterium | reverse complement strand
CATGCTCCAACGTTTAGCCCGAAACAAGGCCGTTTACTTGTAAAGGTGCAATTAGCTCAACATAACTTTTAAAACACGCTCTTAGATCTGGAGGACGAGTCGGGCTTCCACTGGCTCCCGTTTGGTAAATTGGAACTTCAATTCTACAACATCCGCCACCTGATGCAGCACACCGGCGAACTTTGCGAACGATTGGGAACCAGGGCCAACATTGATGTTGATTGGGTGGCGTTGAAACCCAGTTAAGGCAATTTCATCGTTATGGAAGAAACCAACATCAACGTCCGTTACGCCACCGCCGCCGACAATGTTCTGCTGGCCAAATTAGGCGCCCGTACGTTTTATGATACCTTTGCCGCCGATAATACGCCGGAGAACATGGCGGCTTATCTGGCCGGCTCGTTTGGCCCGGAAAAACAGGCAGCGGAATTGGCCGACCCGTCATCCGTATTCTTGATTGCCGAAATTAATGGCGTAGCCGTGGGGTTTGCCAGATTAAGAGAAGGTCAATCTCCGGCGAAGATAACCGGCTTACATCCCATAGAAATCGTGCGCATATATGCCCGCCAGGAATGGATTGGTTGTGGCGTCGGCGCCACCTTGATGCAGGCCTGCCTCAACGAAGCCGGACAACGAGGCTGCGACACAATCTGGCTGGATGTCTGGGAACGCAACCAGCGCGCGCTTGCCTTTTACCGCCAATGGGGCTTTGTGGAGGTAGGCACGCAGATTTTTCAACTCGGCGATGACCCGCAACAAGACCTGCTGCTGCAAAGGCCAGTTAAGCCATAACTCGATAGTTGTCCAGATAAGGTTTTTGAGGTAGAGACAGGACAAGGTTCTATCTCTACCGAGAGGGAATACAGTGACCACCAGGTTTAAACTTACAACAGGCAAATTATGGCTTGGCACCGGGATAGGGTCATCAGCGGGGATTGAAGGCGCAGGGCATAACCTGATGATGGAACACAACTATCATCAAACCACGGAGATCATTAATCAATGGCTGGTTGAACAAGGAATCGGATAGTTAAATCTCGATCCTGAGACACAACTCCATTGGTCTTTTGAGGTATCGTTAAGGGGTATTGTTGTTGTGAAGCAAATGTTCCCTGTGAACAAATTTAGAAGCAAGGAGAGTGGATAGAATGAACAAAGATATTCTTCGACAAGCAGTGGTTATTGTGGCCGTTATTGCAACCATTGTCATCAACGGGCTAGCCAATGCGCTACCGCTGAACGGCCAAACGACGGGTGAAATCTCGGATCGGTTCCAGGTATATTTTGTTCCGGCGGGCTATGTCTTCTCCATCTGGGGACTGATCTATCTGGGCCTTGTTGTTTTTGCCGTCTATCAAGCCCTGCCATCCCAGCGAGAGAATCCGCATTTGCGCCGAATTGGGTATCCGTTTGCGCTGAGTTGTCTGGCCAACATAGCCTGGCTATTTCTCTGGCACTACGAATATTTCCCCTTGACCCTGATAGCCATGATTGCGTTATTGCTACTACTGATTGCCATTTATGTATGGTTGGGCATTGGACAAACGATAGTTCCAGCAGTTGCACAATGGTTGGTGCATGTGCCCTTCAGTATCTACCTGGGGTGGATCACAGTGGCAACTATTGCCAATGTCGCCTCGGTGTTGGATTATCTGAATTGGGGCAGATGGGGCCTTAGTGCCGAAGTCTGGACCGTAATCATGCTATTGGTCGGGGTGGGGTTGGCCTGGGCAATAAGTTTCATCCGGGGTGATGTGGCCTATGTGCTGGTCATCATCTGGGCCTTTATGGGAATCGCGGTCAAGTATAGCAACACGCCTGTGGTGTCTATCGCAACATGGGTGGCCACGGGATTGGTTGTGCTGGCCCTGGTGGCGGGGGTAATCGTCACCAAACAACGTAAAGCGCGAGTCACCCTTTCCAAAGAGGCAGCTGCCTGAGGCTTTTTCCTTATGGCTGCGGCCCGTCGGCTGGCGCAGCGTTGGCGCGCCTTGCTTGCGGCTGTGACGGACCTTATCCTCGGAGGCTACCCCCTTTCGCGTACAACCTGCGTTGAAAGGCCAATGGTATCGCCTGTCGTCGCTTAAAACAAATTGAGGATGCCGGACAAAAATAGGGCCTAATTATTTAAGGGCAACGATTTGTCATAATCCCCCTTAACTGGTATAACTATTAATTGTAAGTTAATCGGTTTGGCAATCTTCACCGCTCCGGTTCGACGAATTGGAGCGGTTTTTTTATGAATTAAAGGAGTTTTATGTATTTTTCAGAATTCAATTTAAGCAAATCCCTGCAAAAGGCCACTACGGCCATGGGATATAATGAAACAATGCCCATCCAGGCGCAGGCCATTCCGCCCGCTCTGGCGGGACGTGATATTATCGGTTGCGCACAAACCGGCACCGGAAAGACCGTTGCCTTTTTATTGCCGACTTTGCAGCAATTGTTACAGGGTCAGCACAAAACAAAAAATCCCCGCGTGGTGATTTTAGCCCCCACCCGCGAGTTGGTGATTCAAGTTGCCGGGGAAGCGCGAAAATTAGCCGCCCAGACCCCTTTACAGATTGCGGCTATTTACGGCGGAGCCAAAATGGGCCCCCAAATTAATCAACTACGCCGTGGCGTTGATGTGGTCATCGCCACGCCGGGTCGATTGCAGGATCATCTGCGGCGCAAAAATGTAAATTTTAAGGAGTTACAGATATTGGTACTGGACGAAGCCGACCGGATGTTGGACATGGGATTTCTGCCCGACATCAAACAAATCGTCAACCAGATGCCCCGGCAGCGCCAGACCATGCTTTTTTCCGCCACCATGTCTCCTCCTATCTTGAACCTGACCCGTCAATTTCAGCAGAATCCGGTGATGATCGAGATTGGCATAGCCCGTCCCCCGGCGGCAATCCGGCAAGCCCTCTATCCCGTGCCCAGGCATCTTAAAACCCAACTACTCATTGCCTTGCTGGAGCAGATGGAAATCAGTAGTATGCTGGTTTTTACCGATACCAAACAGGAAGCCGATATTGTCACCCGACAACTCAGGCAGGCCAAAACCTCTGTGGCTTGCATCCATGGTGATTTCAGGCAACAACAACGACTGGCCGCGCTGGAAGGATTCCGATCAGGTAAGTATCAAATTCTGGTCGCCACCAATATTGCCGCCCGCGGGCTGGATATAGAAGGTATCTCGCACGTGATTAATTATGATGTACCGGAACACGCCGAAGATTACGTGCACCGGATTGGCCGCACCGCCCGCGCCCAGGCCGACGGCGATGCCATAACCCTGGTGGCCCCCGACGATGAGGCCATGATTTACCGGATCGAATATTTGCTCGGCTACAAAATCGAGCGAAAAACGCTCTCCGGTTTTGACTACGATGTGCCGGTTCCCTCGTGGGCCAAACCCTCTGCCAAGGCATTGATCCGCCAAACATCTCAATCCCGCAGTCTGGCCGACCGCTGGCGAACGATGGCGGGCAGGTAACCATGCTGAGAGATCGGCATCTCAAAATATCTGACCCAAGGAGTCAAACAAGGATGCACGTAAAGAAAAAGACACCGCGCCTTTGCGCCGTGTCCTATCCTCCGTAGTAGTTCTCACCTTTAGGGCTTACGCAATTTATGTCATTCGAGGAGCTTGCGACGAGAAATCCCTGAAAAGGTTGCTGGCAAGACACCTATTTAGGGATTTCTCGCTCCTGACTTGTCAGGCCCTTTCGTCGCTCGAAATGACATTTAAACCACCAACTGCGTAAGTCCTATCACCTTAACTCATGTCGTGGTCGAAACACTCCCCCGGAATTTACATCAAAATCACCCCGGCCTCAAAGGCCAGATTTACATCAAGTCCAAATTGGATATAATTGGGGTGGAAATATCAAAACAGAAACGTTCTCTCATTTACTTTAATTAGGAGGTAGTTATGCCCACCAAAAAATCCAAGTCACGTAGTCCGGTTAAATTACCCTCTGCTACGCGAGGGGGATATGTTAAGTTTTCAGATAAACTGACCGATTCACTGCAAGACATTACCAGTATGATCAATGAGCACAAGGAAATGATTGATACCATTCAGGAGATTGGGATTCAATTAACTGACACATTTGGCATATTGCACACGCTGACAGTCAAGTATGCGGGCACGGTCAATAGCGTGCTTGATATATTATTACCTTTGCTCAAAAATATTCCGCTGGTTCCACCCAAGTTGTTGGATTTGGCTACCACGATGGAGCGTATCACTCAGCAGATAATTGATGATAGTCCCAACACCTCTAAGGCAATTAAAGACATAAACGTGGGCTTGAAAACGGGCGACGTGAATCGCCTGCGTGGGCATTCAGGTGAGCTGCAGCAAGTATCACGGACCCTGACCTCCATCTTGCCGCAATAAATCAAGTTCGGCCGATAGTTTGATTTTGCTGGTGACGGAGATTTCCTCTCACCCTACTCTGCCGGGTTAACTCGGCCTGCCTCGAACCAGCGCCGGATTAGTTCCACCTGAAAACGATACCCCCCCGCTGTGGCCTCAATCAAATCGCGCCGCAGCAGCCCGGCCAGGGTCGGCTCCAGGTCAGCCGCGCCAAAGCCAGGCAGTTCATCTCGACTGACCGTGGCGCTCTCGCCCTGGGCGGCCATAAAACGCAGGAGGGCCAGGCCAGGCTGATCGACCTGGTTCTGCTGAATGTCGGCAAAGAAGAAGCTACCGCTGTTCAACGCCCTGGTTACGGCCAACTCGACGTCTTCCCGGCGAGCCAGGCCGCGCCCGCTTGCCGTCGTTGCTTCATTCTGGTCGGGGGGCTGTTCGTTTTTGAGAGCCACAATTTCGTAACACAGAAGCTGAATCAGCGCCGGGTGCCCCCGCGTCAGGTCGAGTACCCGCTGGCATCCGTCGGGCGTGTAACGCAGGGCAAAATTTTTCACTGGCTGCTCGACGAGCTGGCGGGCCTCGTCCCTTTCCAGGTAGCCAATTTTGACCACCTGCACGTTAATCAGATAACTGGCCCAGCGCTGAAATTCCTCCAGGGTATGGGAACCGGCCAGCATCACCTTAAAACGAGAGCGATGTTGGATGATGTGGCGCAGCAAACTCAAAACGTCCGCCTCGTCGAAGCGGCCTTTGTGCAACACCTGCTCCAGCATTTCAAACTCGTCCAGGGCGAGCAGGGCGGTGTAGTCTCCTTGCGCGGTCAAAAACTGTTCCACTTCATCCAGCCATTCATTGAAGTGAGTAAATGGATTGGCTGCCAGCGCGTCACGGTTGAAAAGCGGCAGGTTAAGGTTTCGTTGCTGTTCGGCCGACTTTCTCATCTCGGCGGCGATGTTGTAAAGGAAGTCGGGATAATCGCTGGCCAGGGAGATTTTTTGCCCATCGACAAAGAGCGGAATGATGGGATGCGGTAACAAACGTCCCAGGTTGCGGAGCAGCGAAGTTTTGCCCATGCGCCGCTGGCCGTAAAGCAGCAGGGGCGGGCGGCGTCGATCCAGTAGTAATTGCTCGATGCGGGCCACAACGTCGGCCCGTCCCACAAAAATTTCTTGCTGTTCCGTCAACGGAACGCCGACGATGTAGGGATTGTCAATCTCCTGGCTCTGTTCGACCACTCCGGCCAGCTTACGCCCGTAATCGGTAACAATCTGTCGCCAGCGGGCGGCAATAGGATAGAACCGGATTGCGTAAGGTTCGCTGCTGACGGTCAATTCGCGCACCAAACTGTTCAGGCGCTCCCCAATTGTGTTGAGCGCCAGACGTTGGTGGTAGGCTGAGGTTTGGTTGAGCGCTGCTTCAATATCTTGACTGAGATGGCTGAAATGGCGTAGCAGCCCATTAGCAGGACCGGCCAGCTTGCTGGACGTGAGCACACTGGACGCCATCTGCCGGTAAGCCTGACTAAGGGCCGTTATGTCAGCGTAGCCTTCCAACTGCCGCGCCTCCAATTCGAGTTGAACGCCTTGCACCGCCCATCGCTGGCGGCTTGTGCTCAGATATTCCATCGCGGCCTGACCCTCGATCGGGTTACGCTCAATCACCAAGAGCAGGTGGTCGTCCAGGCCGGTCAGCGGCAGGTGTTGAAATTCGTCCCAAAAAGCAGACTGCCATCGCAGTAAACTGGGGCGATGGCCGGGCCGTCGTTTGTCAATCTGGTAGAGGCTGAGGTTCCACGCGGCCAGCAGGGGATAGAGCGCCACCGGTCGCCACCAGACCATGGCCATCCCCAGGCAGATGCCGGCCACCCCCAACGGCAAAACAGGCCAGAGCGGGGCGTTGTTCCGAAAAACGTGCCGACCCCAGCTCCCCAGCGCGCCGGCCCACGCCCCGGCCCAGGGGCCGGCCATGCGTTCGGCCAAAACGTAGGGTAACACCACCGTCACCCCAAACGATGTCCCGAACAACGTCCCGCTGGTCAGGCCGATGGCCAGGCCGGTCCAGCCGTCTTTCCAGGCAATAATGGTGGTGGCGTAAGCTAGGCCCACCACCAGACCCCCGATGACGCCGGCCGGGATACCGCGACGCCAGCCGAGAGCCACGCCAAACGACGCCCCGACGACAATGGTGCGGGCCAGATTGTAGCCTGTGTCTTCGGTCAGGCCGATGGCCAGTCCCCCCAGAGCGGTCAAACCGATCCGGATTAAATTTACTGCCACCACCCCCACCAGGACCCCTATCACAACCCCACCTAGCTGGACTCGTCTGCCGGGCGCCTTTAGAGGTATAGCCGGGGTCTGCCCGCCTGACGAAACGACAGGACGCTGGCAGGCCAGGTTACTACCGATTGCGCTTGCTGCGCCAATGGCAATACTGATGGCCGTGGGAACCGCGATACTACCTACATAATCACGGGTAACTGTCGCCACGATGCCAGCCGCCAGGCCAACCAGCACGCCGCTCAACAGCCCGGCGGCCAGGTTGACCACCGCCCCAATCATCAAGTTGAGGGTCAGGCAAATGGCCATCACGTAGGCCACAGGCACCACCATCGTGTTGGGAGATGCGCCCATTTTCCATAAGGTCAAACCAACCGCCAGGCCGACCAGGAGAGGCCAGACCACGTATATTTGCAGCAGCAACCGCCGCAAGGCCGGAATTTGCCACCGGATCCGAGTTAACTCGGCCAGTGTGAAATCGGAACGCAGGGAGGGATCGATCCGGATAATATAGTTACACCAGGCTGCCGGGTGGAAAAAAAGCCAAAAAAACAGGTGCAAACTGCCCAAAATAAGATTGGGATGCAGCTCAGGCGCATCGGTGTAGGCAGTCTGGTTTTGGGCATTCATTGGCTGAAACTCACGTTAGGCTAACAGGTACCGATAAGGTGCTATCCGGCGCAAACCCTCTTCCTGCCAGGCGTCGTCGGTTTGCCCAACTTCCCAGGCCGTCAGGCGGGTGTCGCACAGGATTTGCAGGAGTGCGGGCCACCGTCCACTTTGGGCCAGAATCCAGGCCGCATCAGCGGGACTGAACGGTTTGGGCGAGCTGGTAATCAGTTCCCGCGCTTCTGCCTCGCTCAAGGGTCCCAGCTTCAGGGTATGACCAAAGATATTAAAAAAAGGAGACGGTTTATTATATTCGTGAGCCAGAAGCGCTGGCATTTCATGAGCGGTCAGTACAAACGCCAGTTTGCCCCCCGTGTAATTGCTGCCGAGCGAACGCAAACTCCACCAGAATTGTTGATCCAATTCCGGCGAGGCCAGACCCGCGCCAATTTCATCCATCAGGATGACGGCCGGCGTTTGTAGGTGACGGCTGACAATGTCCATAAAATTACTCAGGTCGCATGGGCCGGGCACAGGCATATTCAGGTTGGACAGCAAGTGGCGTAGCAGCTTTTCCTGCTGGCCCATTCGCGCATCCTGAAAGTCTACAAAAACCCATTGATACCGTTCCGGCCGGGGCAGCCAATCGGTTCGCTGGCCGGGGCGTAACTGTGCCGGTGTAGCCGTGGTGATGGTCGCCAAATAACGCAGGAGCGAAGTTTTGCCGCTACGATGTAACCCGATTATCGCCACGTTTTGCAAGGGAAAACGTTTCCATAAACCAAAAATCCGTTTCAATTCGCCTTGGCGCCCAAAAAATTGGCGAGGGTGAATAATCGGCGGGCCGACGATGAAGGGCGCAAGTTCTTCGCTGGCAAATAGCTCTTGTCCCCGGCCGGTAGGGGCGGAATGACCGGCGCTGGTCAGAAACTGCTCAAATTCGAGCTGGTTGAAACCCCCTCGCCTGGCCAGTTCCCGGGCCAGTTTTTCTACATCGTCGGCGGAGGCCGGAATGTGCCCTTTGCGCCAATATTCAATACAAGAGCCGCCTTCTTTGCCCAGGGCATAACCTAACTCATCCTGAATCATACGAATGGTCTTTTTTTCCGTTTTCGACTCGCAAAGCCGGATTTGATGAATCGCCCGGGTTAGCGATTGGGCAAATTTTTCTGGCGACATGCCCATGTTATCATCCATCCCCTCCGAAGTGTCGGAGTTGAATTACGGAGTGAGACATAGTATTTTACAACAATTCTGGCGCGTGTCTAGCGAAAGTTTATTTCGAAGCGAGTAATCGAGGAATCAGACGAAATTCGGCAACATTCAGGAGTAGACCGGCTGCAAGATAGACTGTTATTCCCAGCGTACCCCCCCCAACAATAATCAAAATGGGGTGCAGGGCAGGCAAGGCGGTGGTGAAGGCAATCACGGCCACTCCCATTGCTCCGGCAGCCAGGAGAGCGCGTCCCAACGTGTTGAGCGTAGCTTTGGCCTCGATGCCGCCCATCCGGTGATGAGCAATAACCAGCATTAACAGAACCTCTACCGTTACTGCCGCACCGTTGGAAAGGGCCAGCCCACCGGCCAGAAGCGTCTGGTAAAGGGCCAAGGCCAGACCCAGGTTGATGACCATACTGACCAGCGAGGTCAGCAGCGGCGTGATCGTATCCTTTTGGGCATAAAAGGTCCGGTTGACCACCTCCAGCGCCGAGTGTCCAACCAGGGCCAACGCCCAGAACTTGAGCGACTGGTAGACGGCAGCGGTCGAATCTGGGCCAAATTCGCCCCGCTCGAACATCACCTGAATGATGGGCCGGCCCAGCACTATCAGGCCGACCATGGCCGGGATAGCCAGCACCAGGATGATGCGCAGGGTCAGGGACATGGTGTGGCGCAGGCCGGGCAGGTCGCCCCGGGCGGCCAGTTCCGACAGGGTGGGGAACAGGACAATGCCAATGGCCGAGCCGATGATAGTTTGCGGAAATTGCATTAAATCCCAGCCGTAATCCAAGGCCGACACGCTGCCCTCGCCCAAATATGAAGCCAGCATAAAAATAACCACAAAGTTCAACTGAATCACCGCCACATTCAGCACCCGAGGTCCCATCAACTTGAGGACACGCCGGAGGTCCGGGTCTTGCCAACCAAACATAGGAGAGTATTTGGCGCCGTAACGGATGAGACCCGGCGTTTGCACCAGCAAATGCCCCAGCGACCCCAGCACCGCCCCCAGGGTGAGACCATACACCCCCATGGCCGGAGCCAGATAAAGAGCGCCCAAAATAATGCCCAGGTTGTATACCAGCGGGGCCATGGCGGGCAAAACAAAATGCTGGCGGGTGTTCAACACAGCCCCCACCAGGCTGCTGACACTGAAGATGATGGTGGAAACCAGGGCCAGCCGCATCAGATTGGCGGTCAGCATTTGATTCTCCGGGGAAAAACCGGGCGCAACGACTCGCCGGACCAGAGGCAGGGCAAAGATAGCCCCCAGCACAGACAGGCCGATCACCACCACCAGCACCGTGTTCAGCACACTGCTGGCCAGTTTCCAGCCTTCAGCATCTTCCCCTGGCTGGCGGGTCAAACGTTCGCTGAGAATGGGGATGAAGGCGGTGCCCAACGCGCCACCGACGATGAGCATAAAGAGAATCTCCGGCAGGCGAAAGGCGGCCACATACGCATCGTAATCGCTGCCGGTGCCAAAGGCGCGGGCAATGACGATGCGCTGTCCCAGGGCCAGGAATTTGTTGACCAGAAACGCGGCCATCAAAATACCGGTGGAACGAATAAGATGGGTAATTCTGGCTTTGGTGTGCATAGCATCGATATTTTAGGGAATTACGGTTATTCGTCCAATCATCGCGGCGACTCCGTCGGGGCTTTTGTGGCCGGTAACGCCTTCAGCGGGATAGGGGGGCTGGCTGTTATAGACAACTACTTCGAGTTGATACAAACCGGGCGGCGTGTCGGCGACCAGGGGCAGGGTGTATACGTTGATGACCTGGTTGAGGAAGGGGTCGGCAATGGGCCAGGCCGAAGTACGGAAGTGGCGGTCGTTGAGCAGGTCTTTATCCACCTGCGCCACAACCCGTCCCTCCTCACCCCGCACCCGCACCGAAACTTTGTAGTCGACCTCCGTGTTGTGGAGCAGGGTAAAATACAGGGTGGCCCAGGTGGGGTCAGCGACGGTGGTTGTTTCTCCGTAGGCAACACCGTCTAATCGCAAAACATCGCCAAAGGTGGCGTTGATGGGGGTCAACACAGCAGGCAGGCTGAAGACAACCCCCGTATCCGGCAGGTCAAACCATTCTACGCGGTAGCCCCGGAAATCGAGTTGGCCCAATTGCTGACCGGCTTTTTCAGCCAGAAAGGGGATTACCCCGCGCGGGTCGGTGTCGCTGCCGTGCCAGGTGACCCAAAAAAGACGATCTCGCCCGGCAGCCTCGCGGGTAAGTGTGTCGGCGGCGGTGTGGATGTCAACAAAAAGATAGCGGGTGGGGGCGGGAATTCGATTTTGGTAATAGTGGAAGGGGTGGGGAACATCAATATAGACAACGTCGTTGGCGGTGGTTTCGGCCACCAGCCAGTCGGCCACGCCGGCAGAGTCATCCTTAAAGTACGATTCGTTAATGTAGTAACTGCGCAGACCAATGATAAAGACCAGCAAGGGGATGGCCAGCAAAACGTAATAGATAAGACGTAATCCCTGCCACCTACCTCTTGTCCCCCGACCGAGACCGACCGCCAGCAGCAAAAATAGAGCTGGAGTGACCAGCATCAGGTAACGCGGTTCAAAAGAAGGTTGGCGTTGGAGGGCGATGAAATAGGCGGCCAGGGGTATCAGTAGCCAGGCAAGGAGAAAGGCGAAAGGGGTTATCAGTTTGACCGGATTTTGCCAAAAATGGATGCCCCAGCTAACCAAAAGCCCCCCGGCGATTGCGACCATGCCCCATCTTGCCGGGGTAGGGGAAATGGTGAGGCCGGTGGTATAGGCCTGCCAGCTTTGGGTAATAAAATAGCTCAGGGTGGGCGGAATTAGATTGGGGTTGGTATAGCTGGTGATTTGGCGTAGCGCCAATTGCAGTTGCGGCGCAAATAACAGCAGGATGCCTGCCTGCGAAGCCAACCACAAACCAGCGTGCGTAATGAAGATGGCGCGCGAGTGTTTCAGGCTGACTTTCTCGCCCAGCAACCAGGCCAGCCAGACCAGATTGTGGAAGATTAACAGGAAGAGGGTGAAGTAGTGGGTGTACAGACAGAGGGCAGTGACAATGATGTAAAGCCCTAGCAGAATGCCTCGCTTCTGCCTGGTATCGCGGTTTGGGCCAGGGAAAAGGAGCCACCACAGGATAAATGTGCTGGCTGCGGCCAGGAAGGTCATCATGGCGTAACTGCGAACTTCTTGGGCATAGGCAACATACATCGGCGAAAGAGCGGCCAGAAGTGTAGCGAGCAAAGGCGCGGAGGGAAATGTATGGGATAGGTGGATTGAGGCGGCAAATCGCCATAACAGGGCGACGGTGAGCAGGCTAAATAACACCGAGAGGTAACGCAGAGCAAATTCGCTGTTTCCGGCCAGGCTCAGCCACAGATGCAATAAAGTGAAATAGGCCGGGGGATGAACGTCCATGGCCGGCAGGGGGGGGATTTGCGCAACAGGATGGGTGGCCACATAGATGCTATGTCCCTCGTCCCACCAGATGCTTTGAAAATCGAGGTGATAGAGGCGCAGAATATAGGCCAGTCCCAATACCAGGAGTGCCCATCCATTCCGCCGGTGATAAGTGGCCATTACTTATCCAACCGCCGCTAACCTAACTCTTCCCGCACCGAATAAATCGGCTTGTTTTGGCTTTCGTGATAGGTGCGGACAATCAATTCTCCCAACAACCCCATGGTGACCAACTGCACGCCAATCATCACCAGCAGCATGGCCAGCAGCAACATCGGGCGTTCGGCCAGGGCTTCGCCATAAACCAATTTCATAAAGGTCAGGTAAATCCCAACGGCAACGCCGATGGTAAATGACAACAGCCCCATTGAGCCAAAAATCTGGATAGGCCGGGTGGAGTAACTGAGCAGAAAACGCACCACCAGCAGGTCCAGGATGACCCGGATGATCCGGCTCAGCCCGTATTTGCTGGTGCCAAATTGGCGAGAACGGTAATTCACCGGCACCTCAGCCACCGAGACCCCATAATAACTGGCAATCGCAGGGATAAAGCGGTGCAGGTCGCCGTACAGGTTGATATTTTTGACCACCTCGCGGCGATAGACTTTAAGGGCGCAACCGTAATCGTGCAGGTGCACGCCGGTAAAGGTGGAAATCAGCCAATTGGCTATTTTTGAAGGCAATTTGCGGGTCAGGATCGGCAGGAAACCTTCACGCCAGCGTTTGACTCGCCAGCCGCTGACAATGTCGTAGCCTTCCTCGAGTTTGGCTAACAGGGGGGGAATGTCGGCCGGGTCGTTCTGCAAATCGGCGTCCATGGTGATGACCACGTTACCCTGAGCGCGGTCAAAACCGGCGGCAAAGGCGGCTGTTTGGCCAAAATTGCGGCGGAATCGAACGATACGCACCCGCTCGTCCTGACTTCGGAGTTTTTTCAGTTCGTCAAAACTGCCGTCGCTGCTGCCGTCGTCAATACAGATAATCTCAAACTTGCGCCCGGTTGCATCCAGCACCGGGGTCAACTCATCTAACAGATGAGGAATGCTTTCGACCTCGTTGTAAACGGGCAGAATGATACTCAGTTGGACCATACTCATCTCAAGTTTCAAATTTGTGACTCCATCAGTCACCATTTAACCACTACCCAAATTTCGTAACCATTCACCTTGTTCCTCATGTCACTGCGAGCCAGAGGCGAAGCGGTCTCCATCCTGGAACTGGAGATTGCTTTGGGCTGCGCCCTCGCAATGACAAGCCAAGAAGATAAATAGTTACCAAATTTTAAATAGCGAATTTGTTCACTGCTCACTGTTCATTGTCTGCGTTCTTTCGACAACCACTCCCCGTGCGCCACGGATCAGATAGATAATCCCGCCGATGATGCCGGTACAGACGTTGCCAATAAAATATACCAGCAGCGACATTGCCACCGACACTTCTGGGGAGACTCCGATGGGCCGGTAGAAGGCCTGAAAGGACCACTCCCGCACGCCGAGACCGCCAAAGCTGATGGGCAGCAGCAAAAACATGGAGGTGATGGGCACGATGATGGCAAATTGAGCCAGACTGACCAGCGCCGCCAATGACCAGCCAATGAAGGCGTACATGGCGATGAGGGTGAAGTTGAATAAAAACGACACCAGAAAAGACCGGCCGATGGCCGGGAGGGGATAACGGTGGAACGATTCAAATAGATTGCCCACAAATTTTACCCCGGTCAAACGGCGAAACAGGTTGTTGCGCTGTTGGAGTCGCAAGTACAGGGTGCGATTGATGAGGAGGTAACCGATGACCACGCCAGCGACAAAGACAACGATGGTGATCCAGGCCACAAAGATCGGCACCGAACCCCAGCTCAGCAGGAGCGCGGCCAGAGCAATGGCCTGCAAAGCCAGCAGGCCCAGGTAGCGGTCAACCACTACGCTGGTTACCGCATCTGAACCTCGTTCGGTGTGGCGGTTGAGTTCGACCATGCGGATGGCGTCACCTCCCAGGCCGCTGGGCAGCAGGTTGTTGAACAGAAAACCGATAAAGTAAATAGCGGTTAACTCACCCAGGGGCACCCGAACCTCGATAGCGTCGAGCAGGATTTGCCAGCGCCAGGCCCGCACGCCCACTCCGAGCATCATCACCCCTACGGCGGCCAACAGCCACCAGGGGTTGGCCTGCTGGATAATCAGCCAGAATGCTGGCAAGTCGATGCTTCTGAAAATCAAGGCCAGCAGGACGATACTGATGACTATTTTGAGAATGTTAAAGAGTTGTTTGCGGTTCATTTGCTGGTTAGACGTCCGATCGTCTGAACGTTATTCTCCAATAATTTGATGATACTTTTCCAGCGCCATCTGCCATTGACCGGCCTCAACCAGGGCGGCGGCCTCATCGGCGGCTGGTCCCTGCCATTTGCGATTAAAGGCAACAGCCTGCCGGTAGGTTTGGGCCGCAGCCGGGAAGTTGCCTAACGCTTGCTGGGTTTGGGCCAGCGTGATCAGGCCATCCACCCAACCGGGGAAAATGTCCACAGCGGTTTGATAAGGCTCCAGGGCCTCTTCAGGCCGACCGGCCGCCACCAAGCCGTCGCCCCAGGCGCGGAGGGCCGCAGCGCGAGCCGTGCGCGGGTCTGGATCGAGCACTCCCTGCGCTTCGGCCTCGGCGGCCCAGAGATAGGCGGCGTCTACGGCTTGGCCGGCCAGGTCAATGGCGGCTGCGGCCAGCAAGGTTGGTTCGTAAACCGTTAGCTGTGGCTCCGAAACGACCACGCCTGGAAAAACGATATTTTTTAGCGCAGCCGACTCGGCCGGGGCAAAACGATTGACCGCCCAGACTCGCCCGCCGTTGGCCCGCATCGATTCGACGTGACGCTCAATATTAGTCACCATTGCCGCGGGTGTCAAGATTTGAGCCTGGCCGCGGTAATAGTAAGCAATAAAACGGCCTTCGTCCCACAGCGGCCCAATCAGGATGAGGTCGGCCGGGGCGGCGTGGGCAGCCAGATACGCGGCGGCGCTGCGCCAGTCGGGTTTGGTCTGGTTGTACACGGCCAGAGTGGCCACAAAGGAAACGGTCGCCAGTAGCCAGATAATATAGGTTGACACCCGGGCTTGTGGCAACGCCGGAACTCTGGCCGCGACTACCGCGCTGCCAAACCCCACGGCATAAGCGATGATGGTCAGATAGATCGGCAAAATAAAGGCGTACCGAAATTGCAGGGCGCGAGGGTCGCCGAGGACAATGGGCAGCAGGGTGGGGAGCGCCAGCCACAGGCCGGCCAAACCCGCCAGCGGCCAGCAGCGATGCCGGACTAAAAAAATCAGGCCGGTGATAAACAGGAATAAAAAAATCCAGGCAACGAATTCCGGCAGGGGGCCGAGCGCCTGCACTACCCCACGGATAAATGTCAACGGGTCGCCGACGCCACCCTCGATGGCACCAATGGCGGCTCGTTGGCGCAGGAGGTTAAAGAGGACCGGCCACCAGGGAGTGTAGAGGAGGAAGGCTAGAATAATAGATGAGCTGAAGCCTATAATTTGCGATTCTTCGACTTGACTCAGAATAAGTCTGCGATTTGTAATTTGCGATTTGTAATTTGCGATTTGCCGAAACAGAAGCAAGCCGCCCTGGGCGGCCAAAATCAAAAAACCGAAATACATGGTGTAGATGTTAGCCGTGGTCGCCAGAGCGAAGGCCAGCCAGCGGGTCCATTGCCGGGGCCGAGCCAGGGCCCAAAAGAGAAGCCAGGTGGACAGCGCGGCCAGGCCCATAAACAGGGCATGCATACGGGCTTCCTGGCTGTATTTGATGGCAATGGGAGCGAGACAGAGTAACAGAGCAGCGGTGTTGGCGATAAGACGTATTTGGTATTTGCTATTTGCTATTTGGTATTGGATACAGCGAGCAAAGTTTAGCGTAATGCGGTAAGTGACGGCGACGGTAAGAACCGTGAAGATGACCGAGGGAAAACGCCAGAGCCAATCGGAAACCTGGGTTGGTAATTCGGCGACACCGAGCGGGATGGTCAGCCGGGTGAAAGCGCCAACCAGCAGGTAGTAGAGGGGAGGATGAATGTCCCTGGCCGTCCAGTGGATGACCTCTGCCGAGGATTGGCTGGCAAAGGTGGCGGTGAAAATTTCGTCGCCCCAAAGGCTATCGGTGGCCAGACCGTGCAGGCTGAGGGCCAGGGAGAGGGCTACCAGGAGTAGAGGAGAGAGGGGGGGAGGGATGAGAAGTGAGAAGTGAGAGGAAGGGGGCGTTGCATGTTCAGTTTGGGTTTGGGCGTTAGCGTTGATCATTGGACACTGCAAATCGGATGGCCTTACCAACGGACTATATTTTGGCTGTCAATTGGATTTTTGTCCAATTGGGGTAGTCTTCGTTATCAGTTCTCTTATTGTGGGAGTATCGATGTAAGGATATAACTTGGTTGGCACTGGAGTCTTTGAGTGGAATTTTGGTGAAGGCTTGGCTTGGATTGCCAAATCCAAGCCTTCACCGCCGGATTTGACAATCCAGTGGGAGCAATGAAGCAACCCAGAGGTACGAATGGCTTTGTTGAAAGACACATTTACTTGTCTAAACAACTCCAGGTTTGAGGACCTTCTTCCCCAAAATTCACACTGACCAAAACGATGTCAAAGATGTCAAGGATCCCATCTCGAGTTATGTCAGCCGGTAAGTTTGAACCGGTTTGACCAAAGCCAGCCCCAACTGCTGTGGCATCGGTTACATCAACGAAGTTATCACCATTAATGTCACCACTGAGGAGATTGACAGGAGTCATGACTGTCTCTAGTGCATCTACTTTAACTCCGGTACAGACTGCGGACAGATAGCCAGGCGCATCAACGGTGATAGAGTCGAAAGATCCGGTAGTTGGGTTAGCAATGCTGAAGTTACCAGTTGCATCAGTCGTGCCAACCTGGCCGCTATCATTAATGGTGACGATTGCCCCTGACCAATCGTCACCGGCTCGCCCGACCAGAATGACCTGGCCAGAGACTTTAACCGATGTTGATTCATCGGCAGGTTCGGGTGTTGGTTCCTCGGTTGGTTCGAATGTCGGCTCATTTGTCGGTTCAGGTGTTGGCGTGTCAGTCGGTTCGGGCGCAACAGCCTCTCCTATTGCAATGGCGTGATCCTCGTTGACATTATTGACACCTTGGGCCTGAGAATTACTTATTTTATCGTTCCCAAACGTAAAGCTGGCAATTTCAGAAATATTGGCTGCTGTAGCATCAAAGCTCAACAAAGTAACATTGCCGGTCAAACCAGGCACCTTACCTTGTTGACTGGCAACTAGGGTGATTTTCCCAATTGTATTATCCACCGTGTTGCGCACTACAAAAGACAGATTCGGGTTTATCTGCAAATTACTGGCTGAGATAAGGGTCGGATCGTAGTTGATTTCAAACTGGATTCCATACAGACCGGGAGGGGGTACGTTCTTAGCCACCACATCCACCCTAAAAGTCTCGCTTGGGTTGATAGAAGTTGGGCCGTCAAGAGTCAGGATAACTGGCTCCGGGAGTGTTTCAGGAGGCGACTCTTCGGTCGGTTGAGGCGTCGATGTTGGCGTTGGCACCAATCCAAATTCTCGCAGGTTGGAAAATTCTTGAGGTGAAACGCTAAGTAGATAGCTAATCAAGTTTGGATTACTGTCAATCAATTCTCTAACTGCACTTATAATTTGACTAGTGCTTGCAAATTCTGAAGCAACCTTAACTGGTGTAGGAGTTGCAGTTGAAGAGGGTGCTTCGGTAGCGGATGATGTTTCAGTTGAAGTTACAATAATTTGATTAGTTGATACAGGCGATATGGGTGATATAATGTCAATTTCAGGTGTAGTAACTGGTGGTGCAGTTGGAGTAGAGGTGGCGTCAGTAATATCACCCTGATCCTGCTCAAGTGAAGGGGATATGGTAACTGCTGATGTAGTTGGAGTAGGGGTAGCTAGTCGACCTCCAATTACTATAACTTGATCAAGATCATTTAGAGCTAGTTGATATTCTGACAGTTCAGTTTCTACCTTTGCTCGTTCATATAGGGTGGCCGGGTTGTCACCATTTATTGAGATAGCTTTATCATATTCGATTTGTGCGGCATCAAAATTACCTTGTCTGGCTAAAGTCCGACCTTGTACCCAACTACTAATTTCAGTTTTTAGAAGTTTTGTTTCTTCTGTTTCATCGAGCTTTTCTAAAGCTTTAAGCATTGTTTGCAAAAGTGGACCAGTACGATTGGTATTGTCAACATCTGCTAACGTTACGTACAACCCTTTGATAACAATAACAATCTTATCGCTTTTAACATCGAACAAGGCGAATTGCTCTTGACTTGTTTGCAGTCCAAAAAATAACTCCTGGGCCTTATTATCGTAGCTTGATGCGCCAAAAAAACCTCGCAACTCAAATAATGTTGCCAGATTAATCACTCGTTCTTCTGGATTCGTATATGCTCGGTGGAAGTCAAGCTCTGCTTTTTCGGCCAAATATGGCACTCTAACATTGTTATACCAAAGTATAACACCTAAAAACACTGCCAATACTACTGCAACAAAGGCTAAGTTACGATTCCAGTCATGTTGAGTATTTTCTTGAATCCAGCTTGAATTGAAAACGTGGCGATAGATCTTATTGCGAACATGCAAATATCCCTTTTCTGCTTTGATTAATCCTGATAACTTTAGTTGGTTTTGTAGGATCGATTGTTTGTCATCGCTAACTTCTTTCCCCTGGTAAACCTGCTCGTATAGTTTTAACAAATCGCGACGGCGATCATTATCCAGGATTTGTTTTTCGACAAGTTCCAAGTGATCTTCTTCGCTAACCTCAGTGGAGAGAAATAATTGCTTGACCAACTCATCAACTTGATTTTCAGTCCAATGCTCGTTTTTTGTGTCAGCGGCAGCTAAACAGAGTTTCTGGGTCAGATAAGGGTGACCGTTTGTCCAGTTATAGATACAAGTAAAAATAGTTTCTCCCTGACGGGGATGGAACTTCTCAAGGCCCTCTTGTAGGACACTTGCATTGGACAGTTCAAATTCTTGCAAATCAATTCTCTGGCCAATGTTAAAAGGGGAAATAGTAGAATCTTTAATCAGGTCAGACGGGGAAACTACTCCCAGCAGAACACAAGTGAGACGCCTAAAGGTTGGGTCGGTGGCGCGGGCGTTGTGCATAGCCCGAATAGCGGCGAAAAAGTCATCTCTGAAATCAAGGTAGAGGGTAGTATCAATTTCGTCAATGAAAATAACGACTTGGCCTTCAACCTCGGCCAAAACGACATCGCGTAGATAGGTGGTAAAACGTCTTACCGGGCTTAACGAGGCGTGTTCTTGCCACCATATCTCTGGAGATACCGGCAGACTTAATTTTTCTTTGATGACATCCAGCAAAGTTTGATACCATTGGTCAACAACAATATCTTTGCCGCCAACACCTTGCAGATCGATGTCAACCGTTTTGATTCCTTCTTTTTGTAGACGTTGAGCCGTGCGAACTACGAGGCTTGACTTGCCCATCTGTCGCGGGGTGAGGACATAACAAAATTGGCCAGCCAAAACCCGGTTGAATAGTTCTTGGTCGGCTGGCCGGATTACATAAGAGGGAGATTTACGGTGCATGGTACCGCCGGTGAAGAAGAAATCAGAAGGGGTTATGTTTCTTTCCTGCTGCATAGATTTACTTCCCTAACTTACGCTCAAAATAAACCCTATACAGATCACACCGGAGCGTGTAAGTCCCGCTACTCCCTTTGATCAGCCCGGCTCGTGACAAATGATAGAGCGCCTTTTCATCTGGGCAATGGTCAGCATGGATGATTTGTTTCAATGCTTTTTTCAAGCCGGGTTTGTTGAGGATGAGTTGATATTGATGGCTTAAATGGTCGGCAAAGGGGCCGTCATCGGTGGTTGTTATGCGCGTCAGATCAGCCCAGGATAATTTTTTTACAGCCATTGTGTAAATTGCCTGATGGGTCAGGTAAGGGTGGCCGTTGAGTAGTTTCATCATTGCCGGTAAATCTTGCTCCTGGACAGGCCCTCCATATCGCCGATTGAGGTCGCGTATCTGAGCCTCATCAAAATCCTCCAGATTGAGTTTGAGGCCAACATTGAAAGGAGACTGGCCTATATCGTCAATGAACAGGTGAGGTTCTGTGGAAATGACTAACACAGTGTTTAACTTTTCCCACTCGTCGTCAGAAGCTCCTTCGTTGTACCAGAAGCGAATGAGGCCAAAGAAATCAGCGTAAAAATCGGTTTCGAGCAGTCTGTCCGCTTCATCCAGAGCCAAGATAATCGGATCATCGTGTGTAGAGAGGATATGTTTTTGCATAAAAGCAGTGAGTTTTCTTTTTGGCGCAAGTGGCCTTTCCCAAATCTCGACCACTATAGCACTATCCAGATCCATTCTGTCAGCAATAAACTCCGCTAAAACACGCAGGAAAGTATCTGACGAATCTAAATCCACTTTATCAAGCCCTTGCAAGTCAAGTTTGATAACTTTGACCTCATTTTTACGGGCGTAATGTAACCCTCGTTCCAATAGCGAACTTTTGCCAGTCTGACGTGGGGCTTGAATAGTGGTGATACTCCTTCTTTTCACAACCTGATTTTTGAGTAAGGCATCCTCTTCACGTTCAATATAGAATTTACTACGCAAGCTAACTGTTCCGGTTGGCACGTCTGAAGTTTCAAGAAGGTACGAGTCAAACGCTGGTAATGGGGGCGCTAGTGTTTCCTCATCGGGAATAAATTGCCCGTCTTCAGCAATCAATCCTTGTTGATTCTTTATCGCTTCAATGTTTGCCTGGTCTCGATTCTCTATTTCCTTTAGTTCTGTCTGCAATTCCGCAATCTTGGTCTCAATATCTTCTATTTCCATCGGAATTTTGGGATCAGCCGATTTACCTTCGTAAGCAAGCTGTTCTTTGAGTTTTTGCAAGCGGCGACTGTGATTGGTTATCAGTGCTTTTATTTCATCTCGACGTGACATATCCCTACCCACCTGACGAGGAAATTCCTGGCAACGTATGCCGGAGAAGTTCAACCTAACTCAAGTATAAAACATCTCTTGATACAACGCAAGGGATTTGGAGATGGAAAATGTCATGTATTACCTAATCTCAATGATCCCCAGGTCAATGGCGTAGTCGGGTAGAGGTTCACCGTTGACCATAACAGACAATCGCTCTCCAGTGGCATAATTGTAGAAACCGGCAAGTACCTGGTATTCACCGGCGGAAAGGGTGGACAGGTCGAGCAGATGGGGGTCGATGATGATTTCACCGGCATCCCATAAACTGGTGGGGTAGTTGTTGTTCAGGGGCGGGGTATCGAAACCGGCGATGAACTCGTTGTCACGCCAGAGTTGAATGAAAACGGTGTAGTCGGTTGCGCGACGACCTTGGGCCAGCCAGGTGAAGACGATGTGGCAGTCACGGCTGCTGGACTCACAGTTTTGAAAGGTATAATCAAGCAGCCAGATGTGGTCAGCAAACTCGGCCAGGGGCGGGGTGGCCTCCGTGGCGGGCCACTGACCCGGCACCAATTTGAGTTGGCCCACCGTGGGGGAAGCTGGCTGGCCGTCACGATCGACCGGCTGGATGCCTGGCCGTCCGGCTTCCTTAAAGTCAAATAGTCCCATATTGACCAGCAAGCGGGTTGGCGCGGCGCTGCCACCGTTGACCAGCACCGGATAGGTATCCTTGACGATTTGGCCGGGGGCAAGCGTGGTCGTCGGTCGCAGGCCCAGAGCAGGATAGGTGTTCATCAGCCCGACATTGGTGTAGTCACGGCCAATAAGATGGACAAAAACGCTGTAGTTGGTTCCCATTGGTTTAAGCGCTTGCCAATAGGCTGTTACCGAAACCCGCTCGCCAGGGTGGACTGTCCCCGGTTTTACTTCAACCGCCATGAGTTTCATCTCGTCGTGGTAAGTCAGATCCAGGCGAGGCAAATTCGCAGGTAGGTCGGATTCGGTTAGAAGCGGTCGGGGAAGGTAAGCCGAAGCCACCACGGTATACGGCAGCCAGACGGCGATGGCCAATAAAATGACAACCAGGGTGAGTATTACTCCCCGGCGCAAACGCCGGGGAACCAGCATCCACCAACCCCAGCCGATGATGATGGCGATGGAACCGAGGGCGGGCAATAGCTGGCGGCCCTGCATCCCACCTTCGGTGGCGACCAGACGGGTGAGGGAAAAGGCCAGGATTGCCGGAAAGGTGAGATGAAGCCAGAGAGGAGAAAAGGAGTGAAGGAAAGCTGAGAGGTAATGAGTACTTCGTATTTCGTCGTTCGTCTCCTGGGGGGCTTCAGATTTTACCCTTCGTCTGCTTCTTACCTGGTGAATGACTTCCACAAAAAAGGCAAAGGCTACGCCCAGCACACCAATTCGACTGATGATCCGGTAGACGCTGTAGGCCCACTCCGGCGCGGCGATGTTGAGCCAACCAAAGACGGCCCAGAAGGATACTTCGCCGGAAGAGAGAACGTAGAGAAAGTCTCCTAGATTGAGCGGCTGCGGGTCAACATTGAAGTAGATTTTGTAGAGGCCCCGCTGAAAAAAGTCGCCATAGAGTTGGTAATTGCGCCAGTACCACCAGCCGCCGACCAGCAAAAAAAGCAAACCGATAATGAGGCCGTCTCGCCAGAGGAGCCGGGCCGCCCCCAATTGTTTGCGGGTAGTTATCGACGTTATTAACAACGCGATAACAGCCACCAGGCCAAAAGCAAGCCCGGTCATTTTGGATAGAGAAATTAGCCCAAGCGTTATGCCCAGGGCAACAGCTCGCCCCCACCGTTGGCCGGGGCCACGGATAACGTAGCGTTGGGCCAGCCACAACCCGATGGCGCAAAAAGCGATGTTGGCCGGTTCGTTGGCCACGGAGGCAGTGATGAACCCAAACATGGGTTGGCCGGCGACGAACAGAGCCACCATAGTGGCAAAAAGGTAGGAGGTAGGGATTGTGAATTGTGAATGGCGAATGGTGAATTGTGAATAAGGCCAAAAGGGAGAAGAAGGGAACGTTGGCCTGGAATTTTGAACTTGATAGTCAAACAGCTCCAGGGCCGTTAGATAAGTAAAAATGATGGCCACGAGACCAAACATCATTGAATAGAGACGCAGCACGTGCACCGTCAGCGCGAGACCCCAGTAGGGAAAATTCTCATCAGCCGGGTGGAGGTAGTTGTTTTTGTTGCCAAGGTCTAACGCATAGCCGATAGCGGCGTGGGGATTCCGGCGGTTCTCCTCGTATTCGGCCACGCCGTCCAGATCGAACGGTTGCACCAGCAAGGCCCCCACCGCGTAATACAGCGGTGGTTGTTGGCCGCCCCAGATGCCCTGCCCCGGCAGCATCACCGGCAGGCCGTTGCCTTTGGCTATGTATTTAACGTGGCCGGTGTGGGTCCATTCGTCTGGCCCTTCAAAGATGGGTACGATGAAAAAGTAGGAAAAGGCAAGAACGAGATACACAGCCAGCGCAACGAACAGGCCCGCGTAGTTACGAAATAACCGCGAAGAAGAGAGGTTATTGGGGCGCTGACTTGCTGCCTCGCTGACTCGCTGCTTCTTCACGGCAATTCAATCTCCACGCTGTTATCCCAACCGGGTAAGATTGATCCAGTGACAGAGAGGCGTTGACCCGTACTGAGATGGTAGAGGCCCAGACGCAGGACGGTGGCAGCGGGACGGGTCGGCAGGAGATGCTGATCGGCAATTACTTCGCCGGGTGACCACCAACTGGTGGGGTAGGCGTTACCGGTCGGGGGCGCGTCGGCCTGGGCGATGAGGTTGCCGCTGGCATCGAGCAAGTGGATGAACACGCTGTAGTCCTGATCAACCGGCTTGACCGATTTCCAGTAAAGGGTCAGGCCCCTGGCGTCGGGCGTCAGATCATAGCCGATGAGGTTGATGTTATCCTCAAAGTTGACCTGCACCGGAGAGGCAGGTTGATAGACCGGCCACGGTTGTGGTGCCAGCTTGATGCACCCCACAATGGGCGTGACCTCATCACCGTTGGTATCCAGAGCTGGAAAACCGGCGCGGGTTTCTGACTCGAAGTCAAACAGCGTAACCGCCACCCGGGCCACCACCGGCCTAGTAACGTTGGTTTCCAATTGAAGCGGGTACACGTCAACAAAGGTATCGCCAGGGTGGAGATAGCGGGTGGGGCGCAAACCCAGGCCGGGATACGTCTCTCGCCGGGCCAGGACGCTACCATCGGGCGCCAGCAAGACGATGGCGACGCTGTAGTTTTTGTCCAGCGGGGCCAAAACCTGCCAGCGAACGCGCGCCATCACTGTGTCGCCTTGAACGGCCTGGGGTTTGGCCGTGGCGGGCTTGTTTGGAACGTAAATTTTGCTCTCCTCAAGGGCCAGGCTGTCAACAAACGTCAACTCAACCGGGGTGGCGGCCGGGAGAGGCGGGCCTGGAGTTTCGGCGGGGGTAAAGGCCGGATAGATGAGCCAGCCGAGGCTGTAACTATTGAGCGCCAGCAGCAGGACGGTCACCAGCCCGCTAAACCAACCGGCCCAGCGAATCGGGATTAGCGCGTGCCAGCCCAAAGCCAACAGCAAAGAAATTGCCGCAATGGCCGGAAACATCAGGCGCGTATGCGATACCGAGCCAACTTCCATCACCCAACGCAGATAGAGAATCAAATTCAGAGTTGCCCAAAGCAGCAAGATGATAATGGACTCAAAGTTGAAGTTTTGCAAGTTTAAGGGGAGGGGACGCGATTTTGAACCTTGAATGAGTTTGGCCAGCATGGCGACGATCAGCCCGAGGAGACCGATTCGAGTGAACCCGAAGAGAATTTGGTAAACCCATTCCGGGGGACGAATCTGGCCCCAGCCAAAAGTGGCCCAGTAGGCGCGTTCTGCTTCCGCCCGCAGCCCCCACACCCCGGCCAGGGAGAGGCTGGCGCGACCGGCCAGGTCGAGATGCGTTTCCGTGGCCAGCCATTCGCCATAGAGCTGGTAGTTTCGCCAGAACCACCAGCCGCTGAGGACGGCCGTGAGGACGACAATGATGACCAGCCAACGGATAATGATTTTGAGCAGCGCCTGGTGAAGCTCACCTAAAAAGAATAAACGCCAGAAAACGATAAAGGCCACCAGGAACATCGTGGTCAGGCTACTGAGTTTGGTCAGCAGGGCCAGCCCGGTGAGGAGACCGAGGAGAAGGGGAGGGATGAATTGTGAATTGTGAATTGCGAATTGCGAATTGCCCATCTGCCGATTGGCCGATTTTTTCGGTTCGGTAAATTTGAAGGCCAGCAGGACGGCTAGCGTGGCCAGGGCGGCAGAGAGGCTGTCGTTGCTGACGGTGGCGGAAACGCGAATGAACTGGGGATTAAGCGCAGTCAGGGCAGTGGCAGTTATTACCAGGGGCAGGTTTTGGGGAAAGAGGTGGCGGGCCAGGAGGAAGGTGCAGACAACGGTGACCAGGCCAAAGATCAAACTCCACCAACGCCCGATATGAACGGCCAGCGCTGCCCGCTGATAGGGAAACGCGTCTATGGGGCCGTGCAGGACGAGGTTCTGGTTGTCGTTGATCAGCGCCCGCACCTCGGAGTAGAGCCAGTGGGGATTGCGCTGCAAAAGGTCGGGCAGGTTATCGGTATTAAGCCAAAAGGTGCTGGCCGCAACAATGGCGTAATAGAGCGGATGCTGCGTGCCTTCCTGATTCCACAATTGGTTGGCAACGGCCAGGGGCAGTCCCCGGCCATCGGCCAGGTGTTTGACGTAAGGGTAGTGCAGGGTCTCGTCGGAGTTTTCAAAGATAGGGGTCAGGCTGCTGTAGCCGAGGCCCAGCAGAATAAAAAGAGCCACAAAGGTCCAGAGAAAAATAGAAGCCAGCCGTGCACCGGTAACGTTCAAAATAATAAAGCTCCATGTTTGAAATAGCGGTAGGACTGCACGTAATCGTGACAAGGGAGAATTTAGACAGGATTTACAGGATTAACAAGATTTTATTTTGCATAATCCTGTAAATCTTGTTAATCCTGTCTATTTTTTGACCTCCCACGGTTTAGTGTTGAGCTAACGAAATAGCCAAGTAATGGGCCTATTTTAACTTTGGTGTAAAAAAGGGGCAATCTGCAGGGTGAGGAATGAAATGGGGCGTTAGTAGGGATGTTATCCACTCTGTAAAAAGTTCTGGCAATTTACCCGCATGTCTGAGGCCTGTTTGGTTCTGTAACCGCCCTGGGCAAAAAGGCAAATAGCCGGCGCGAGTTTCAGATCCATCAACGCGGAGAATTGATGGCTGACAAGAACAGTCTCTATTGTTTAACCCACCGGCCGTTTGGATCCAAATCTTTCACTCTTGCAAACGCGTCAAAAGCTTTGGCTTTGTTGTCCATTTTTTGATAAATACGTCCAACATAGTAATGAAATTCCGCCAGCCCCGGGTGGTTCTCAGGTTTTAGCAAAGATAGGCCCTGTTCCAGCCTTGCCAAACCTTTTTCATATTCACCCTGTTGGGCCAACGCCCAGCCCGATACCAGAAAAAAATAATGTTTTTCTGGCTGTATTGGCCCGGCTTGTTGCCATAGTGTTTCGGCCTCTTTCATTGCCTTGCTGTCGCCCATTTCAATCCGACTGTGTACCAGCATGGTTTTTGCCAGCAGGTTCTGGGGCTGGAGATATTGGACATATTCAAGAGCAGCTTGGGCTTGATGATAACGTCCCTCATCCAGGTAAATGCGTCCTAAGTGTCGGTAAATTTTTATCCGAATAGATTTTGTCAGGTCGAGATAATTATAAATTTTCTGTAGCCATAAAATCCGCGAGGGGGTGTTGACCAAAAGAAGATAGGCCGCAAGCGTTTCTTGAGCGGCAAAAAAGTCTCCCTTGAGGTGTAAAATAGAAGCCCGTTTTTCCAGGTATTCGCGTTCTTCCATTTTGCTTCTATGTTTCTCCAGGATTTCAAGCGCCGGCTCGTACTCTCCCCGGTTGAGTAATTTATCCATTTTTCGAAGCGGTTTGTTTTTTAAGAAATTGAAAGCGCCAAACATGCCCACAAACATACTCATAAAAAGCAAAATATCTGTTACGTTTTCAATTATATCGCCCCATTCCTCGCCCGAATCAGGGGCGATATAAGACAACGCCCAGGGCAAGATAATAACGACAAACAAAAAAATGCGCCAGAGACGTTCAGGAGCGCCGATCCTGCGCCTGGGTTTGTTGGTTAAAACAGGGTCTGTGGGCGCTGGCAGAGGGGGAGCTTCAACGGTGGCTGGCGAGGAGGTGGCAACTACCATTGTTTTTGATGTTGCGGTTTTTTGGCTGCCCAGAAAAAACTGGTTGATTGGAAACCAAAGTGCCATAAACACTATCCAGGAAACGAGATAGTAAATCCATTGCCACCAATACCCTAAATGATAGACCACCAGGGCGGCAATCATCAGCGGCACAGTACTCAATACGAGCAGGGCGGCAAAACCTGAACGATAAGCATACCAGGGAGATTGGAGGGGAGGATAGTTGGGGAGATGCTGGTTAAGATGAGAGATAGCTTGATCAAAAAGATGACGTTCCGGCGGGTGCCACGCATCTCGCGCCACGTGAGATACTCTGGCTGAATAAAGTCGAATAATGCCGTTGGGCGTGTCGGCCTGGTAGTGACCATAATCTTTCCAAGAGTAAAACTTTTGCCCCCGATAAACCCCCATGGGCACAATGGTCACCGAATGGCGCCGGATGAGGTTGTAAGCCAGAGGTTCCCCAACGCACATGCCACAAAAAAACACAATTAATGCCGTGAGGCTTGTGGCTATTATTGGCCCGGCGTGTTCAATCCCTTGAGTGGAAATCAGTAACTGGGCTGCAAACAACATCAGCCAGCCATGCAGACAAAAGGTAAAAACAAAGAGGTGATTATGCAACATGACCAGCAGGTCTTCTTGCCAGGAGAGAAGGGGGGCTTCGATCCATTGTAAAAGAATATTTTCCCCGGTGTATAATTGGTGTTCCTTTTTTTCTTGAAGCCAACTGACAATAAGACCCGCGAGGAATAACACACCCGCCAGGCCATAGACCCACCACTTGATATTGGTATTTAGCCAGGTGGTAAGATCAGACCAGGCCCACATTTTTTCGCATGCCCCTACGTTTTAACCACCACTACCACCGTCATATCGTCCCCTTGTTCGGCATCGCCGATAAAATCTGTAGCGGCCTGGATGATGTATTCGGCAATGGTTTCAGCGTCGCGCGTTTCGATGACGCTGTTGATGGCATCTTCAAGACGGTCAAAACCAAACAGCTCGCCCTCTGCATTTTGCGCTTCAACAATGCCATCGCTGGTAAAAATAATGGTGGTAAAGGGGTCGATCAAAAATATGTCTTCGTGGTAGGCTTCTTCGGGCGAAAATGAGCCGATAGGAAAGCCACTCACCGGCAAAAATCGACAGCCATGCTTGGTGGCGCCAATGGGGGCGATCATACCGCCACTGCTCACGGTCATCAAACTGCCTCTGGCCTCCTCTTCATTGCCGTTGGGCGAAGCGAGCGGCGCAAAGGTGGCAATCTGCAGGCCGATATTCATCCGGTTTTCCTGGAGACGATTGTAGAGCGCATGGTTCAGATGATTTAATAATTCAGCCGGGGCCAAACCGTCGTTGAGTTTGGTGTCGATGGCGGTGATGGCGGCGGCCATGTACAGCGCTGCCGGAATACCTTTGCCGCTAACATCGCCAATAGCCACCCCCAGTTCCTCTTCGCCGATGGAGAAGAAATGAAAGAAATCACCGCCAATCTGACGGGCGGGCAAACTGCGCCCGGAAATTTGCAGGCCCGGTACCTGGGGCACAAATTGGGGGAGTAGAGTTTCCTGAATGCCGTGAGCAACCTCTAACTCGCTTTCAAGCTCACGTACTTCCAGTTCATACAGCCGTGCGTTTTCCAAAGCAATGGCCACCTGGCTGGCAAACGCCATTACTAATTGCACATCTTCTTCCTGATAGGTATCCGGCTCGGCCTGGCCAATACTGATCAGGCCAATTACTTTATCGCGCGCGATGAGAGGAACCCCCATCCAGGATTGGATGTAATCGTAAGGGGGGCTTCTGAACACCTTGTAAGCTTCGGCGGTGTTACCAATCACCAGAGGTTGGTGGGTATGGATTACGGTTGATTCGGGTTGAGCCTGATCCAATTTGATGGAGAAGGTTGAGCCAATGAGTTTTTCGGGGTGAGAAAAACCCCTTCCGGCAATAATGCGCCGTTGATTGCCTTCAATCAGATGGATGGCTGCCCGGTCATACTTGACCACCCGTCCCAATTGATCCATGATCCGTTGTAACACTTCATTGAGATTAAGGCTTGAACTAACGGCAAAGGATACCTCCCGTAAGGTCTCGGCCTGCTGGCGGCGTTTGTACTCCAGTTCGTATAATTGGGCATTTTGTAAAGCCACGCCAAGCTGATCGGCCATCATTTGGCCCAACGAAATTTCCCGTTCGCCAAACACCCGCTTATTGCGCGTAGCTTCAACCATGAGCGCCCCAATAATTTCCCCCCGGATTTGAATAGGGATTGCCAACATGGATTGCGCCTCGGGACTGGCCCACCCCCTGTCAATAGCCGAGGAATCTCTGGATACGCCCGAATGAGGCTTTAACCAAGCCGCCTGCGTGTTTTCAAATTTAACCGGCTTGTAGGTTTGCATTAGCCGCTGGTAAATGGGGTTGTTATGGAGCGGCACCACCCGTCCTTCCAAACTATTGGTAGAACCGGAAAACTCTTCATCCTGAAAATGAACTTTAACCACCCCACTTTTGGCTTCAAAATTAAAAATTATCACGCTACCCTGTTTCAAGCCCAGCACATGCAGATACTCGCGTAACACCGTGCTCATAATGGTTTGCGGGTCCTGGGTACTGGTCAACGCGCTGGCCACCTGATAAAGGGCGGTTGTTTCTTCGAGGGTTTGTTGGGTTTGTTTTAGATATTGCGCGTTTTCCAGAGCCACTGCTACCTGATTGGCCAGGGCACGGGCCAGCCGAACTTCGTCGGAAGTGAAGGTGCGCTCTCGCCGGGTTTCGCACAGTTCTGTCCAGCCGATGGTTTCACCTTTGGCAATCAAAGGCACCAGCAGGAGAGAACGGCAGCCGTGTTCTCTCATGATGTTTCGTTCGGTTTCATCCAGGAGGGGATTGCCTAATTGAAATACAATGGGGCGTTGTTGGCTGATGGCGGTTAAGAGGGCCGGACGTTCATCGAGAACTATGGTTGTTCCCACTTCAATTTGATTTGCCAGGGAAACGAATTCGTCGCGTGAAAACTCGGCTTGAATGGTGCCGATGTTTTTTGTTTTATCCCAGTTGACGATGTAACCGCTGGTCATTCCCAGGGCATGAACCATTTGGTCGATGAGGGTGTTCAGGACCGTCTGGGTATTCCAGATAGTCGACATCGCTGCGCTGGCCTCGTAGAGAATAGCCAGTTCATTTAAATTGCGATGGGTCTCTTCAAAGAGCCGGGCATTATTGATGGCCGACGAGCCTTGCTGCACCAAACTCTCAAAGAAACGCAGGTCGTCTTCCGCAAAAGAGGATTTGATACGGTTGACCACCATGACCCCAATCATCCCGTTGAGAGCAGTCAGGGGAGCCGAGAGCACATGTTGATTTCCGGTGTACGGCGCCTCAAGCTGGCGATCGTCTGGGATGGCGGCAGGATTAACCATCATGGCTCTTCCGGCAGTAAGACCGGTTCCAATAATCCCCTGGCCGATTTTAAGCGAGATAGCCTGAATCTGGTCTGCCATCGGCCCGATTGCCAGCGCCGGTCGGAGGGTTTCATTATCCTTTTCCAGGAAATAGACACAGCAATTATCTGCGTTCAGCAGGGTTTTGGTTTGGTCGATAAATTGTTCGAGCGTCCGTTGCAGTTCGAGGTGTTTGGAAGACTCACGGCTGGTTTCCAGAAGAATTTGTAATTCCTGGCTATATTGCCAGTTTTCCACTTCAGCTTGTTTCAAATCGGTAACATCGGTGCTGATAATGCATACATCGCTTACCGGCGTGAGCGGATTATCTCGCAATGGATAAACGTGCGCCCGAATCCAGCGAGTTTGGCTGAGGGAATCGTCCAGCGGATAGTTGGGAATAGAGAACGGTTTGCCCGTTATCCGGGCCTGGTCCAAGATATCTTTCAACCGGCTCAGATTTTGGGGGGATAGGGGTAAATCCTCAACCCGCTGGCCGATAGCAATTTCGCGCTTGAGACCAAAAAACATTTCGGCAGCACGGTTCCAGGTGTGAACACGGTTATCCGGCCCAATGATCTGCATGGCCAGTTGCGAGGTATCGCCGGCCAGTATTCTTCCCAGGGGTTTATTCAGGATGGGGGCAAGACCTGTTTGGGGGACGGGCTGTTGCTGGTGTTGCCATTGGCAGTATAACCGGGCGATGCGTCGCCCCAACGTCAGCAAACCGGCATCGGAAAGTAACACATAGTCATCTGCGCCTGCCGAAAGAGCGGTGAGCAGTGTTTCATCAGCCTGTCCCCTGTCTTCAGAGGCATCCTCGTGTAGCAGGAACACCGGGATTCTGGGCCAAACGGCCCGCAGCGAGGCCAGGGTGTCCGCCGGGCGGTCTGCCAGTTGGGAATCATTAAGCAAAATAAGGTCTGCCGGTTCTGGCTCATTAATTGCGGCAGTAACGTTTTTGACAATAGATAAGTTATAATCAACCAGGTGTTGGCCGATAACCTGGCTAATGGCCGCGGCAATAGATAGCTGCTCTTCAATGATAAGGATCGAAAATCTGTTCATGTCCGAAAGTCTGGCTCTACAACTTCACCTCGCCCGGGACTAACTCACAACACACCACCATAATGGCCGGCCAGGCGGCCAGGCCTGAAGAGCCATTCTACTTGAAATCGTGGGATGAATCAAAAGAAATCCTACTCTCTTAATAATACCACACCTCAAAACAGAGTTCAAAGTAAACTCTGGGACATTCTTCTCATTTTGGGGTAAGTATCTAAATTGAGGCGTCTCTTTGTTTTGGCGTGCTATCCACTCAATGCTATAATCTATGAGTATGGTCGACATAAAGATACCTCGTCGAGTTTTTCTCCAGGGGTTGGGTTTAGGTTTATTGGTCGGCGGCTGCACTTCCAACCGGACCCCCTTGACGGTTGAACCAACCGCTACGGCTCTTCCCACGCCCACTCCGACCCCCCTTCCCGGCGCGGATGGAGTGGCCCAGGCTTATCTGGCTGCTTTGCAAGCGGGCGATTATGCTCTGATGCATAACCTGCTGACCCCTGACGCCCAACGCCGGATTAAGGCCCAACAATTGCAAGCCTTTTACACCCACGCCCTTACCGAGGCCACGGTTAACAGGCTTGATACCCAATTACAGTCATTGCTGCACAATGGACCTCAAGCTTCGGCCACATTTCATACCACCTGGCAAACCCGGTTGTTTGATGCCATCGAATTTGATAACCAGATGAATCTGAGTTTCGTCGAGAATCGCTGGGGGATCGATTGGCAACCAGCATTGGTCCTGCCCCAGTTAGGCGAAGGTATCAGCCTGGCTTTTTTGAGCGAAAAGCCGGCCCGGGGCAACATTTATGATAAAAATTATCACGCCCTGGCCACGCAGGGACAGATGATTACGATTGGAGTTATTCCTCAGTTTCTTGAGGATGAAGAAGCGGCCATTAAACTGTTAACCCAGATTACCAGAGTCAAACCGGAAAACATTCAGGCTGCCATGGCTGCGGCCAACCCCAATTGGTTTGTGCCTATTGCCGACATCACGTTTGAAACCAGCCTTGAGTACGATAATCTATTAACCCGCCTCACCGGCATAGACCGTCGGGCGCACGAAGTGCGGGCCTACAATGATGGTGAAACCGCGGCGCATATCATTGGTTATATGGGGGCTATTCCGGCGGAACATAAAGAAACATATCTGGCCGAAGGGTATCAGCTGGGTGACCTGGTTGGCCTGGCCGGAGTTGAGGGTTGGGCGGAACGCAGCCTGGCCGGTCAGCGGGGCGGCAGGCTGGTAACCCTGGCGCCCACGCAGAATGTATTATCTGAAATTGCTTCCGCCCCCACGCGGGCCGGCAGCAGCGTTTATTTGACCATTGACACCCTGTTTCAGGCCACGGTTGAACACCTTCTTGGCCAACGGCTGGGAGCGATTGTGGTGATGGACCCTCACACCGGCGCCATTTATGCCCTGGCCAGTTATCCTCGTTTCAAACCCGCCGTCCTGTCGGCCGGTTTTGATGTTGAGGCCTGGACCAAACTTTACACCGACGAAACCCGTCCGTTGGTAAACCGGGCCACGCAGGGCGTGTACCCGCCCGGTTCCATCTTTAAGATTGTAACCATGAGCGCGGGGCTGGAAGCGTTGGGGCTTGACCCTAAAACAACTACCTATACCTGTACCGGCAAATGGGATGGCCTGGGTAAAGAGTTTGTCAAAAATTGCTGGCTGGAGCGAGGTCACGGTACCATCAATTTGCTCGATGGTCTGACCCAGAGCTGTGACGTGGTTTTCTATAACCTTGGCCTGGCGTTGCACCGGCAAGACCCTCAATTGTTACCCGATTGGGCGCGCGCCTTTGGCCTGGGCAACCCCACTGGCATTGCGGGTGTGGCAGAAAGCGGGGGGGTTGTTCCGGACAATGCCTGGAAGCAAAATAAATTCAACCAGCCCCTCTTTGATGGCGACACGGTCAATGTGGCCATTGGGCAGGGTTTTATGTTGACCACGCCTCTCCAAATCGCGCGTCTCCTGGCGGCCATTGGCAACGGAGGACGGTTGCTGAAACCGCGTCTGATTGACCGGCTGGTGAATCCTGATGGCTCGGAGCAGGTTTTTGAGCCGGAAGAGATTGGTACCCTCCTCCTTTCGCCGGAAAACCTGAACATCATTCAGAGCAGCCTGGAAGCGGTGGTTAGTGGGGCGCGGGGTACAGCCCGCCAGGCGTTTGAAGGAATTACTTACACCGTGGCCGGCAAAACCGGCACCTCCGAGTCGGGGCAGGAAGAGCCGCATGCCTGGTTTGCGGGTTATGCGCCAGCGGATAACCCCCGCGTGGCCATTGCCGTTGTTTTGGAGCATGCCGGTGAAGGCTCCAAAGAGGCTGCGCCTCTCTTTAGACAGGTAGGGGAAGCCTTTTTTGAGTGGGAGGCGAACCAGACTTAAGTTGTGCTTTGGGGGCAAAAATACAACTTTTATACTGACAACGGTCATAAAGGGACATTTTCAAAGGTTTGAAACTTGAGGGTCAATAAGTTGGTAAGTTCTTGTTTGTACTGACCATCAGTTTTGGCGATACAACCGACAATAGCTTGCTTGAAATCTGTAAACACTTCGTAGTATTCAGAGTAAAGGCACTTTTTCTTAATGAACTTCCACAGCCGTTCAATCAGATTCAGATTAGGCGAGTAAGATGGCAGAAACAGGAGTTCAATGCCCAAGGCTGTAGCCAAGTCCATCACGAAGCGACAGCGCTGATAGCGAGCATTATTCATCACCAAGGTAATGGGTAGGTCCGAAAACTCAACCGCGATGTTGGCTACCGAACAAGAATTGCTGTAGGTGTCGTTAGTGATGGTCACGACCTGTAAGGTGGTCGCGTGCAAAGCCCCCAAGACGTTGAAGCGTTTGCGGCCACTGGGCCTTGAATGAACTGGCGGATGAAGCACCATAGAAAACCGAGAAAAGGACGCATAACAAAGTGAGCCGCATCGACAAAGAACACATGGCGTTTTCCTTGCTTGGCTTCGGCCAAACGGGGTTCGAGTTCTTCTTCCAGAAAGGCTTTTTGCTTTTGGAGGTCAGCCTTGGCCGGAATATGGCCCACTTTGAGCCGTCTCACCCCCAAATCTTTGAGAAACTTGCCCACTTGGGTGGGACTACGCCGAAGGCTGATCAACTTCTCAATCCGTTGCACCGCCTCGTTGATGCTCTTCGCAGGACAAGCTTCAAACTCCGCTTTCAATTGTTCACGATGCTTGTCCAATTCACTCTTCGGACGATAGAAGTTCAGCGCTTCAATCCCGCCTGCTTGGTACATCCGCAAGTAGCGCCGCAGCGCCCTTTGACCGATACCCATGATACGTCCGATTTCCTGATGTTGGTAACCAAGTGCCTTCAAGTACACACTCCCCATGCGTTGACGAACCCTGAGATGGGGATGGTAACGTCGCTCGGAATGCAATTGCTCGATCTCTTCCGAACTGAATTCAATGGGGTGTGACCAAAATGAGTTGTGAAGACCATCAGACAGCAAGAGGAAGTTGGTGATAGCAGCAATTCTCAGTATGACTTTTAACTGGTATCAGGATCGAGTTCAAGTTGTTGGATCATAAACTCCAAGAGGTGTTGCCAACTGT
>JAFGNV010000081.1 GCA_016926805.1 Anaerolineae bacterium | reverse complement strand
TAGATGGCTTCCTCAAATGAAGCGCCGTAACTCTGCGGGGCAAACAACGCCGCCACCGAATCCATGCCATTGCTGACGGCAAATACCAGCGGCTCCCACTCAAACTCCATTGTGAATTCACCGCCTTCGCCCCAGTCGGGATAGTAAACGCCGTCCACTTCGCGGGTGGTGTCGCTTTCCAAATAGTCGGTATCGGCCACCAGGATCGAGTTAGAGGCCTGATCGTAAAAACCGACAAACAGATAGACGTAACCTAAATTCTGGCCGCTAATGTCGGTGCTGAGCAAAATGGGTCGGCCCGGTGCCGCTACCCGATCGGACAGGCTGAGGGGCGACGTTTCAATCCGACCGGCTCCCGGCCCGCTGATGGTTGTGCCGCGTTGAGGCACTGCCAGTTCACCCGCCGCCCGCTCAAAGGGGCGGCCCGTATAGTGATAGGCCAAAAAATCATCCCAAAGCGATGCGTCGGCAAAACGACGGGCAATGACGGTGTAAGACTCGGGGCCGGTGACGGGCGAGCGGTAGAGTTGCGAGTTGGGGAAATAGATGGAGATGCCGGTAGCGCCTGCCTTTTTTGGCCCATGTTTTTCGGCAATCACAGCTTTGTTCAATGAAGTCAACACCTGGTTGGCGGCCTGGGTTACTTGGCCGTTATTGCTTTCTCTGGCCAGCAGTTGCACAAAGTTTCCCAGGTCAATATACGAGGGCGGCACATTGCTGCCAAAAATACTGGTGAAGGATTGAGCGTAGGTCCGGGCCTGGGCCACCACCGGTTGTTGGGCTTGTTGCAGGATGAAAGCTAGGTCATTCACGCTGTCAACCAACTCCGGTATCGCGGCCAGGTCAACGGCGGTGAGGGTGACGTTTTGTTCCATCTGCCGGGCCAATTGCTCGGCAGACATGCCCCCACCCCCGCCGCCAAGCAGGCTAAACAACCCGCCCATTGGCGACCCCTTGCTCAAAAATTCGGCGCGAGCCTGGTCGTCCACAATGCGCTGGTCATCTTGAATATAGCTGTCAACAATCAGTTGGCTCAGGGTGGTGCCAGTCATGTCGGGGTTGGCTTTGAGCATTTCTAAAAATCCGGTATAGGCCCAACCCAGGGCCGGTTCAACTTCTTGCGAGGCCACGGCATACCGCGCATGTGGCGCCAACGCGCTGAACACCTCCAGATGGCCCATCAGGCAGGCGTCCATGCCAATCAACTCAAACTGCTCCAGCCCGGTTTGGGCGCGAATCTGGGCCAGCGCGTCATCCAGTTCTGATAGGTACAACACATCGCCCAACGCGCCAGACAGGGGAATGGAGGGGTCTCCTCTGCCGCCGGGGGCAGGATCGGTCCAGCCGCCGGGCCAGCCCATGCCGTGATCCGACATAATCAGCACGTGCCGGTCGGCGGGAAAGTTTTCCACGGCCCAGGTCACAAAATCAACCAGGGCCTGGCCGTCGGCCATGTTCACTTCGCCCAGGTCGGCCACAAGTTGCGAGCTGACCCGTTGCAGGTCGCTGTCTTGGGTTATATAAAAACGTTTGGTCGAGGTCCAGTCGCCGTCGCCCTGGTAGCCAGCCCGGTAGCGATCGACCTGGGCCACAATGTGCACACGGTCGCTGGAGCCAACCCGCTCGGCCTCGTTCAAATCCAGGTAAATGTCCTGCTCCAAAACTTTATCATCCGCGTCCTGGTAGAGCATCACCAGCCAGGTTTGCCCGTTTGACGAAACCGGCGGCGGCGTGAAAGGTTCAGGTGGAAGCGTAGGCTGCTCTTGCACCACCGGCTCAAGCGGCTCCAACCCGGATGTTTCGGGTTGGACATAGCCGGTTGAACCGGAATCTTCCGGCGGCGGGTAAGTATCCCCGTTGCCGGAGTCACCCGACCCCAGGAAAAACATAACGAGCAAGACGCACAAAAACAGCACAACCAGCGCCCCAATCATCATCATCGAAGGCGGGCGACCTTTACCCCCTGAAATTTGTCCGCCGGAGAAGATGGGAGGTCTTGCACCGCCATCTCCCCCCGGTCTTTGGGGAGGCGATTCCCGTCGGCGTTGCGGTGTTTCAGCGCGCTGGCGGTCTTCCGATCCCTCCGGGCCGCTGCGTCGGCGCCGCCCGACGCGAATCGTTCTTTTGCCGCCAGAGTCAGAATCCCCCGACCCCGCGGCCAGCAGAAGCGGCCATCGAAAAACACCCGGCTGACCCGCGCCGGCCAGGGCCGGGATGGGCCTAAAAACGTTTGTCAATGCTGTTTTGTTTTTCATATAATCAATTCCTCTCTTTCCGATTTTCATAAGGCGTGGGTAATTGCGGGTCGCTGAAATAGTAACCGGCAAAATCCCATTATGGGTAGATTAGCATGCAAAAATTACGTTTTACATTACGATGACCCATTCTCTGCCGTTCAACCCAACCGACACATGGTTGTTGAATCTTGTTTGTAAACGCTTTCACAGATATAATAGGGGCAGAATGATGCGGGTAGTAGTGTAGGGGTCTGTCCCAATTTTTTGGCCATAGGGTAGGGACAGGACATTGTCCTGTCCCTACTGCCAAAATTTTGGAGCGCACCCTGGTGTAGTAAAGTCTTGACTGATGAGAACCATCTTCCCCGGAGAGGGTTTGCAATTCATCAGTTAGAATGTAACCACTACCCAGATTGGATAAGTGATGCCCGGCACCCGTCCCCTCAACGGACTCGCCCAAACCCGGCAACGGGTCCTGGTGATAGATGACGACCCCGATATTTTGCGGCTGGTTAGAGACAAATTGGTCAATGCCGGTTTTGAGGTATTTACCGCCGCTACAGGTGAGGAAGCCCTGGCGGTGATTGGCCGCAAGGGTATCCCTCATTTGGCCATTGTAGACATTAATATGCCCGGGATGGATGGCTTTCAATTCTGTCAAACGGTCCATGCCTTTTGCGATTTGCCCGTTATTTTGTTGACCGCTGTGGATGAAGAAGAAACCGTCATTCGGGGCATTCAGTCTTACGCGGAAGATTACGTAACCAAGCCCTTCAGCCCCCGCGAGTTGGTGGTCCGGGTGCAACGCCTGTTGCGACGCATGGGGGATTATGCCTACACCCTCGACTCGAGTACGCCCATAGATCATCGTTTAACCATTGACTTTGCCAACCAACAGGCGTTTGTTGACGGCCAACCCGTTTCGTTGACGCCGACCGAAACAAAAATCTTGTATATCTTAATCCGTAATGCCGGGCAGAAGGTCACCAATGATTTTTTGTTGCGGCGGTTGTGGCCAGAGGAGGAAGTGTTTGAAGATACGCTTCGGGTACACATTGCCCGCCTGCGCAAAAAGATTGAGGCAAATCCCTCCCGGCCCCAATACGTCATCACCGAACGAGGCATCGGCTACAGTTTCCCCACCCTCAAATGAACGCCCTGAACAAAGGATGCGTTGAAACCTTTTCTTCAATATCTTAATGCCTTATCATTATAACACAGAACCCCCTAAAATTATAGAGAGAATGCAGATTGACATATTACGCTTGCACATTGCTCACCTCACGGTATAATTGAAGCAAGAATTTAAACAATTACCGAGGCAAGGGCTATGAGCAGCGAAAAAAAGGATAAATCAGAAATTTTCCCCGAAACCGGCCAGGAAGTTGATCGTATCCGCGATATAATTTTTGGCCCCCACATGCGAGATTACGAGCAGCGATTCAAAAATCTGGGTCGTGACCTGGACCGGTTGCAGCAGCAAATTGACCAACTGAACAGTCAAATGGTTGACCAGGGCAGCGACCAGGGTAAAAAAGTGCAAACCCTGCGCCAGGAAATGCGTCAGGCCGACGACGCTCTGCGCGATGAATTACGCCAGGTAACCCAAAGTCTGACCACGGATAAGGTTGACCGGACTGCCCTGGGCGACCTATTTGTTCAACTTGGGTCGCATCTGAAATCAGGCGGTTCTCTGGTTGATTTATTGCAATCCCTGGGCACTGATAAGGATTAGGAATCGTAACTGTGATATCAGAAGAGTCCAAAGATAGAGACAGCGAGCGCACATCGCCAACCGGGGCGGGCAAGTCTGTTTCGCTGCCGCCCCACGATCCCTCCCTGGAAACCCTGCGCGACATCCTGTTTGAACAAGACCGCCAGCGCGTGCAAACCCTGGAGCAAGACCTGGACGATCTGGAGGAGCGGCTGACCGACCCCGATACCCTGGTTTCAATTATTGCCCCGGTGTTGGGCGATGCGATTCGCCGCAAAATCCGCGATGCCCGCGACGAGATGATTGAGGCCCTCTATCCCATCATTGGACAGGTAGTGCTGCGGGCGGTATCAGAGGCCATTCAAGATTTGGCCCGCACCATCGACGCCCAAATGCGCACCACGTTTAATGTTCAGGCCATGGGCCGGCGCTTGCAGGCGCGCGTGAGCGGCGTATCCAGCGCCGAGATGATCTTGCGCGAATCTTTGCCCTTTAACGTGGCCGAGGTTTTTCTGATTCACCGGGAAACCGGGCTGTTGTTATGGCATATCTCGCGCGACCCTGAGGCATCACCCGACTCCGACCTGATCAGTGGCATGCTCACCGCCATCCGTGACTTTGTGCAAGAGTCGTTTGGCCAGGGCAAAGAGGGTCAACTGGAAGAAATTCAATATGGCGAGCAGAGTATCCTGATTGAAACAGGGCAGTATGCTTACCTGGCGGTGGTGGTTGAAGGCACCGAGCCGGCCGGCTTTCGCGCCGAAATGCGCGAGCGCGTGGTGGAGGTGGGTCATACTTATGAAAAAACCCTGCGCCAATACGAGGGCGATCCTACCCCCCTGGCGCCGGTTGAGCCTTCGCTGCGCTCGCTGATAACCGGCTTTAAACCAAAAGAGTTGAGTACCGTCCAAAAACGAGTGCTCGGCGGAGTGGTAGGAGCGATGGCAATTTGTCTGCTGGGCGCCTGTTTCACCGGCGTGTGGGCCTGGCAAAACCTCCAGGCCACTCCCCCGCCTCTGGTTGCCGTGCCGCCGCCAACCTCAACCCCCACTTTCACTCCAACGCCGTCGCCCACCGCCACCGGCACTCCCCCGCCTACAGATACCGCCACTTCAACTCCTACCTTTACGCTTACACCTACCGCTACCCCCACCAACACGCCCACCCCCACCGAGACCCTGACTCCCACCCCCTCTCCTTTTATTGGTTTGATGACCGGCAATGTTTGGCTGCGAGAAAGACCCGCCGCCGATTCGCCCCGCCTGGGCATAATTTTAGAGCGCGGCCAGCCGGTTGAAATTCTGGCTATTTTTGGCGATTGGTATCACGTGCGCTGGGCGCCGCCCCAGGCCGAAGCCGAAGTCATTGGCTGGACTCCGGCGGAATGGGTGGGCACTACCGTTCCCATCCCGGCCCGGATCATTACCCCAACTCCGTAACTAAAGGAGTTTGCCTTTTATGAAATCAATCAGTAAAAAAGTATGCCTGGTGGGCGACTTTGCGGTGGGCAAAACCAGCCTGGTGCGCCGTTTTGTTTACAACAAGTTTGACGACAAATATATCAGCACCATTGGCGTAAAAGTAAGCCGCAAAACTGTAACTATCCCCGCCGAGCCGGACACAATCGAGTTGACCATGATGTTGTGGGATTTGGCCGGCAGTGAAGAATTCAACCCCATGCGGGCCAGTTACCTGCGAGGCGCAACCGGTGCGGTGCTGGTTTTTGACCTGACCCGCCCGGAAACGCTGCCCAGTTTGGCCGCCTATATTCAAGAACTCCATAGGGTCAGCCCGGAGGCGCAGTTTATTTTAGCGGCCAACAAACTCGATTTAGTTGAGCCGGACCAACTGCCGCTGGCGGAAATTGAGGAATTTGCGGGCCAGTTTAACGCAGCCTATTACCTGACCAGCGCCAAAAACGGCGACGAGGTGGAAACGATGTTCCGTCACCTGGGGCGGTTACTTATTTGAATAATGATGCAATCAACGGTAGCAGAACTCATCCTGCAAGATCGCAAAATTGCTTATGCCCTCACCAACCGCCATTTGCAGGTCATAGAAATCAATGGCGCGGTTGACCTGTTTTATCTCGACCATCCGACCTGGGTGGGTGAATCATTGCTGGCCCTGGTGCCCGAACTGCTGGGCTGCGAATCGATTTTGGCCGATATTTTAAACGGCAACCTGCCTCGCTTTGAACTGGCCTGGATAAACCGCGAAACCTCTACCAAAGACACTCTCTACCTGACCATGGTAGACTTGCCCCATCAAAATGAGCGCGGCGAAATCACCGGCCTGATCCACATAGTTGACGATGTAACCGACATTGGTTCGCTAGAGCAGCAGTTGGCCCAGCGACATAACGAACTCCGCCTGTTGCGGGACCAACTTACCCGGCAGAATCAGCAACTTGAGGCCGCCAACATCGAACTTGAGAGTTTAAGCGAGATGAAATCGCTGTTTGTGTCGGTGGCCGCGCATGAGTTGCGAACCCCGTTAACGTCTATTCAGGGGTACGTGGAAGTATTATTGGATAAAGATTTTGGGCCGCTTACCCAGAACCAGGTCAAATATCTGGAAATTGTGCAGACCAGCGCTCACCGGCTATTGAACATCATCAACAACCTGCTCGATGTCACCCGCATCGAGACCGGGCAGATTGAACTGGTCTTGACGCCTACCGATCTTGCCGGTCTGGTGCAAAAAGTGGTGGCTGAGTTTGCCCCGCAAATCAACCTGAAGTCCCAGGATATAACCCTGCACAGCACCCCCAACTTACCTCTCGCCCTGTGCGATTCTAACCGCGCTACTCAAATTGTAACCAACCTGCTCATTAATGCCCATAAATATACCCCCCGCGAAGGACAAATTTGCCTTGAACTGAAGCCGGCCGAGGCGCCGAGTTTTTTGCAGTTTTCTATTGCTGATAACGGGATGGGCATTGCCCCTGAGGATCAGCTCAAACTCTTTACCCGCTTTTTTCGCACCGAGCGCGCGCGCACCAACCAGACAACCGGCACAGGACTGGGCCTGTATATTACGCGCTCGTTGGTAGAACTGCATGGGGGGCAGATTTGGTTTGAAAGTAAACCCAATCAGGGCAGCACATTTTACGTTACTTTTCCCACGGCCGGGATATAAATCATCCCCCTGTCTGATTCTCAAACCCCCGTTTAAGAATCAGATACCCCCCAAATATTCAATTGTTGTCCCCCCAATTTGCATCGTAATCTGAATCGTAATGTTCGTCTGTTAAAGTGATAGGTAATGGAGAAGCAAGAACCATAAACATCTTTGCGCAAATGAGGAACATTGTGACGAAGATAAGCCTAAACCATTCTATCCTGGAAGCGTGCCGGATTGCCTATGCCATTACCGATGGCAACCTGCGGGTAATAGAGGTCAGTGATACCATTGACCTATTTTGCGAGCAAACCAACGGTTGGGTTGGCCACCCGTTGCTGGAGTTAGTACCCGAACTGATCGGCAACGAGGTAGTTTTGGCCGAGATATTGCAGGGGAATTTAGAAGATTTTCAGCTAAGTTACATCAATCGCAACACGGCGGGTGATGAAATGACTTATCTCTCGCTGATTGAATTGCCGTATCGGGATGAATGCGGACAGATAACCGGACTTTTACACCTGATGCAAGATGTTACCCAATTGGGTGTTCTCAATCAATACCTATCGCAGCAACTCAATAAACTACGCTGGCCCAAACACTAAAAAATGTCGTAATGTGGATTGTAAGGTTAATTTGGTATAAAAAGCTTATAACGATTTGGTTGAGTGCTCTCTGCAACTGGTGCCAACCACGGAGCCGGGAGAGTGTCTTAAATAAATAAACTAAATTTGTGATGGAGGAAAACTATGCAACTAAGTGCGCCGAAACAAATCACCTGGTGGATTGCCGTGATTGTGGCGGTGGTTGGGTTGATTGCAGCCCTGGTCACTATCCCCGTATTATCCGGTATTGCTTTCTGGTTGGTAGTGATTGGGTTTGTGGTGTTACTACTGGGCACTATTGTATCCGGCATGTAATAACAACTGTTGAACAAATTGGGGCGTGGTTTTACGGCCGAACGGTAGGCTCCGCGGGAGGGTATAAATTGCGCCCCTTTTTGCAGATTAACACAAATTATTTGATAGAGGGCAAATACCTGTCAAAGATTATTTGTATCACTTTCCAGCGTCTATCGGATTTGTCTCAGGGAGTTCCAAAATAAAATCATCCCAAACCATACCGCGTAGTTTGTATGACGTAAATATTTTACGAAATATGCGGTACATACCACCAATTTTGGGGCAATTACTTTTCTGGAACTGCCTTAACCATAGAAAGGATAAGGGTAAGAAATGAAATCAATCAAACAATATTATCCCAGAGCGGTTATCAGTCGACCGGGGCAGAATCCTGGTCTGACCACCCGGTGTCCTACTACCGGGCAGTTAAGCCAGGCCACGGAATGGATGAAAGTTTCCACGCCAGAGGGGGACATAATCTGGTGGCGTTGCCAAAAATGTAATAACTGGCATATTCTTGCGGCAAATGGTAGTAAATAGTTTTTAGCCACGAATTAACGCGAATTAGGACGAATATAAGGGTAAAATTTGGGCAAATTTTTAATTCGATGACTGATTTATAGGCAATCACGATTTAATGCCATTCTGCCAATCTAAGTAAAGGAGAAAATTTTTATGACTATCCGGATACAACAACTTAAAGGAATTACCAATGAATTGACCAACGCGCTTAAAGCGCAGGGATTTTTCAACAGCGACCAATTGCTCGACGCGGCTCGCACACCTTTGGGCCGCAAATTGCTGGCCGAGCAGGTAGGGGTTGATCCGCGTATAATCTTGGAATTAGCCAATCGGGCCGATCTGGCTCGAATTTGCGGAATTGGAAGTGTGTTCTCCAATTTACTGGAGCACGCCGGGGTAGACACGGTCAAGGAATTGGCCAATCGTCGCCCAGGCAACCTGTATGATAAATTGGCAGAAACCAACAGCCAGAAAGAGTTGGCGGGTCGAGCTCCTACTTTCAAGGCTGTTGAGGATTGGGTAGCCCAGGCCAAGAGCCTTCCCCCCAAGTTGGAATACTAAAGGTCTTCTGACCGAATTTAACTGCCACGGTTTCGTCACCCCCAAACGATTATTATTTCTACCCTGAGCGGTGGTTTCCTTCTGTGTTTTTTCTTTAACCAGCTAAAAAACACAAGGTGGCCATCCGCTTTTATTTTGCCAATTTTTGACAAAGGTATTGGGAAACATTGGGGTGTATGTGGTAGAATGCAGTATGTATCAGTTATTTCTTTTTTAGAGGAGTATGGCATGTCTGAATCCACGTCCGAGCGCAAAGGAATCGCCATCCAACCGAACTCGACGGCTGAATCGCTGTTTGAGGTGCATCATCTCTCCCACGATTTGCGCGGCCCGCTGAATTCTATTTTGGGTTTTACCGAGTTGTTGCTGGAGGAAATTGAAGGGCCGTTAACCGATATCCAAAAAGAAGATATTACCGCCATCAACCAGAGCGCTCAGAATCTGTTGTACCTGATCAACACGATGGTTGACTTGAGTAAGCTGGATGCGGGTCGATTAGAGTTCAATTTTGGCGAAGTTTCCCTAAACCAGGTTGTCAGAGATGTTTTGTCTTCTGATACCTTAAAAAAGCCTAAAGGAATTGAAATTGTAGTTTATTTACCGGAAACCCTGCCGTCACTTTGGGGGGACAGTAACCGCCTTACCCAAATGATGGAAGGGTTGTTGAATTCAGCCAGCGCCTTGCGCGAAACGCGAGAGATAATGTTTATGGCAAATGAGGAGGCTACCGAGGTGAACCTCCAGATATCGTGCGTTGGTGGCAGGATTCCGCCCCAGGAATTGTCCGAAATCTTCAAATTGATGGTCAAAACCGATGCGGCCGGTCGTAGTCATTTGGGGCCAGGAGGTTTGGAATTGCCGTTGGTGCAGCGTATTATTGACCAGCACGGCGGCCGGATTTGGGTCGAAGGGAGCGGGACAGGCACCACATTTTTTTTAAGTCTCCCTACGGCTGAGGCGAAAAGACAAACGGCTGATAGCTAGAGGTTGGAGATGTCGCCTAGGAGCAAGTATTATCCCTTATTTGAATATCTGCAACAACAGCCGGACACCGGACTTCTTGAATTGAACTTTGTGGAAATTGAGGAGATTCTGGGCAAACCCTTACCGCCCAGCGCCCGTACCAGCCGGGCCTGGTGGGCCAACACCCAAACCGCCCAGGGACGTTCGTGGCAGGAAGCCAAATGGTTGGTAGACAATGTGGATTTTGATGATCAATATGTCCTCTTTCGCCCGGCCCGGATTACGTATCGAGTGACCCCGGTCCGGCGGTCGCAGGGCTGGAGTGGGGCGCAGGTCAAGGCGCTGCGCGAGTTTGCCGGTTGGACGCAACAGGAGCTGGCCGACCGTTTGAGCGTGCGACAACAGACGGTCAGTGATTGGGAGTTAGACATTCATACCTGCCATCGGTCAATGGGAAAATTAATGCAAATGATTGCAAAAGAGATGGGCTTTTCTTATGAGGCAAACTCAACTGAAGATGAAGATTGACTCTTGACATTTACACGATTTCGGGTTATAATTTGGGCTAATAAATATAACCATAAGCGAGTCAATTCTCGCTTATATTTTTAATTAACTCTACCCGGTTTCGTGTGATTTTATCTAAATTAAGGGAGGCCAGAGAAGGCCAAATGATCAGCAAACGTTATGATTTATCTGAACTCATTAAACGGTGGGAGCGGGAGCAAATCACCACCGAGCAGGCCATTGGGCAGATTCTATTGTGGTTGGTGGCTCTGGTGGAACAAATGGCGAAAATTGAGATAAACAACAGAAAGGCCAATAATTTGCCGTAACTACAGCAGGTTGGGCTTAATTAGGAGGTGTGATGGTTGAGTCCACTGATGAACCCAGATTTGCCCAGATGCAATTATTTTGAGATTCATTTGAGATTATCTGGGTTCATCGATGGACATTTTCTTCAATCGCTTACCCCCACTACCCCATCCTCAACCAATTTATCTACCTCACCCGCGCTGTAACCCAACGCCTCCAAAATTGGGCGGGTGTGTTGGCCCAACTTGGGGGCGGGGTTGAGCGGGATTTCCGGCGCGGCGGAAAGGTGGGGGGTGGTGCGGGCAAAAGTGTGAGGGCCAACCTCGGGGTCGTCAATCTCCACCAACATCTGGCGGATGCGGAAGTGTTCATCTTCAAACACGTCTTTGGCGGTGTAGACCGGGGCCGTGGGCATCCCTGCCGCATTGAGCGTTTCCACCACTTCAGCGCGAGTTTTGTCGGCCATCCACGCTTCAATAAGCGGTTGTAGAACATCGGCATGGGCGGCGCGGCTGGTGCCAGTGGTGCTGCGGGGGTCGTCCACCAGATCAGGGCGACCGATGGCCGTGGCCAAACGCTGCCACACAATGTCGTCTGGCACGTTGAGGGCCACGTAGCCATCCTGGCATTGAAACGCCCCGCGCGGCCAAAGATGCTCCAGACAGCCTCGTTTGGGTTCCTCCCTGGTGGTTGAATAAAGCGTCACCATCCGCTCGTTGAGAGCCAGCATATTGTCCAGCATCGATACATCCACCAGTTGGCCTTTGCCGGTGCGCTCCCGCATGAAAAGGGCCTGCATAATGCCATAGGCTGCCATCATGCCGGAGTAGACGTCGGCCATGCCGTACAGGGTGTAGGTGGGCGGCTTGTCGGCAAAACCAATCAAATCCATCACGCCGCTCATCGCCTCGGCCACAATGTCAAAAGCGGGCCAATTACTGTATTTGCTCTGATAGCCGGGCAGACGACCATAGCCGGAGATCATGGCGTAAATCAGACGGGAATTGAGAGTTTTGAGTTGGTCATAACCCAGGCCCATTTTGTCCATCGCGCCGGGCCGCAAATTTTCGACCACCACGTCTGCCCCAGCGACCAATTTGCGCAGCACTTCTTGACCCGCCTCATCCCGTAAGTTCAGGGCCAGGCTCTTTTTGTTGCGATTGTAGCCGATAAAACCGCCGGCCTTTTTGACCCCATCCTTTTCAAAGAAGGGGGAAATGGCCCGGCGCGGATCGCCTGCACCGGGCCGCTCGATTTTTATCACCTCGGCCCCGGCGTCGGCCAGCAGCATAGTGCAGTAAGGACCACTCATGTATTGTTCCAGGCCAATTACCCGAATACCTGTCAGGGGGCGCTGAAGGACTGTCATCGTTTCATCTCCGTTTCTTATCCGGCTTACTCATCCAACCATTCCACCACCGTGGAGACGCCCATGCCCACGCCAACACACAGTGTGGCCAAACCATAGTAAGGCCGTTTCTCATCGGGAGCACGGCGCTTCATCTCGTGCAACAGGGTTACCAGAATCCGCGCTCCAGAGCAGCCGGTGGGATGGCCCAGGGCAATGGCTCCCCCGTTGACGTTGGTAATTTCGTGGCGCATGTCAAGCTTGCGCATCACCCCCAGGCTTTGGGCGGCAAAGGCTTCGTTAAGTTCGATGAGGCCAATCTCGTTGAGGGAAAGCCCCAGCCGTTTGAGGACTTTCTGTGTGGCAGGGACGGGACCGTAGCCCATCACCCCGGGGTCAACCCCGGCCACCGCCGATCCCAGCCAGCGGACCATTGGTTTTAGCCCCAATTCGTCGGCTTTTTCCCGACTCATTAACAACAACGCCGCCGCGCCGTCGTTGATGCCGCTGGAATTACCGGCCGTAACCGTGCCACCCTGACGAAACGCCGGACGGAGTTTCGCCAGCACTTCCAGGCTGGTATCTAGCACGTAATGACCGTTTTCACGGCGATAGCGGGGATGCTCGTCGGTATCAACTACCACAGGATTGCCCTTGCGTTGGGGCACGACGATGGGAATGATTTCGTTTTTGAACCTGCCTGCCTCGATGGCGGCCACAGCCCGGCGGTGACTTTCCAGGGCAAAGGTGTCCTGGTCCTCGCGGCTGATGCCCATTTCCTGGGCAATGTTTTCGGCGGTCTCGCCCAGGCTGATGATAGGATACAGTACGTCGAGTTTGGGGTTGTTGTAGCGCCAGCCGACCGTGGTGTCCCAGATTTGGGGGTGGCCAACCGGTTGCGGCCGTTCCGGCTTGGGCAAGGACCACGGCGCGCGGCTCATCGATTCCACGCCACCAGCGATAAACACCTCGCCCTCACCGACAAAAATGGCTTTGGCGGCCTGGTTTACCGCCTCCAACGCCGAAGCGCAGTTGCGATTCACTGTGACGCCGGGCACTTCTGCTGGAAAACCCGCCAGCAACGCCGACATCCGGGCCACATCACGGTTGTCCTCACCGGCCTGGTTGCCGCAGCCCATGTAAACGTCTTCAATGAGGGCCGGGTCGATGCCGGTGCGGGCCACCAGCACTTTCAATACGTCGGCCAACAGGTCGTCGGGCCGCACGCTTGAGAGCGCGCCGTTATGTCGGCCCACCGGCGATCGAACCCCAGCAATGATAACCACTTCTTTCATAGAATTTAGTCCTCCTTGACCAAATTGTTATTAAATCCTACCCCTTACTCAAGTCGTTGATAAAATCGGCAAAACGGCTGGCGATTTTGTGCATCCGCGGATGATGATCTTCAATAAAACGTTCCGGGTCGGGATTTTTTTGGTATACTTTGAGCAATTTTTCGGCTTTTTTGTCGGTGCCGGCATCAGCATAACTGGACGAGAGGCGTAAGCACAGGTTTTCGGGGGCGCAATTAAAGGCTGTACCGGGCAGGGTGGCCAATTCATAATTATCCAGCAAATACTGGGCCAGTTCATCACTGGTATGCACGCCACGGGCGGCCAGGGGTTCCCGCCACTTTTTAAATGAAGGAAACGCATAAAAGGCGCCAGTTGGTTTAACGCACGGAATATCCAGTTCAACCAGCATGTCGTAAAGGTATTGGGTGCGAATACCATGAACGCGCGTACACAACTCTATGTATTCTTCTATCTCCGGGTCGCCGCTATAGGCAACCAGGGCGGCGTATTGCACCGGCGCGGTTACACAAGACCAGATACTGCTGGCAATATTCAGCAGGGCTTGGCGCAAGGCCCTGCCGGCTCGTCCCGGCGGCAGAATAGCCAGCCCAAAACGCCAACCGCCCAGGGAGAGATGTTTGCTCAAACCGCCCAACACAATACTGCCTTCGGGGTAATATTGAGCAATCGAAGCGTGCGGAATTTCACCGTGGGTAACGAGGGCGTAAATTTCGTCGCTGATAATCATGAGACCCTGTTCCCGGGCAAAGTCGGCCAGTTCTTCTATTCTTTGAGGGGGCATCATGGCGCCGGTGGGGTTTTGGGGACTGTTAATCACCAACACTTCTGGGTTGCCCCAGTTTAGTTGTGACTCGGCAATTTTCTGTTCCAGAACGCTGATCTCCAGATTATAATTCTCATGGGGGCCGGTTGGAACCCAGGTGACCGGCTTGCCCAATAAATGGGCCTGGGGGGCGTAACTTACCCAGCAGGGCTGGGGCAGAATGATTTCTTCGCCCAGGGCCAGCAGCAAGGCATAGATGAGCGATTTACTGCCCGGCCCAACCACCACCCGATCAGTTGACACATTAATCTGGAATTTGTTTTGGTAATAATTGGCAATCGTTTCCCTCAATTCTCGCAACCCCAACGCCGGGAGGTAGCTACGCTGCTGCACATTGGCTTGAAATGCCTCGGCGATTTTGGGATGAACCGGAAAGCGAGATTCGCCAAATCCCAGGTGATACACCTCGCGGCCTTCGGCCCACATCTGGCGGACCTGTTCGTTGATAGACAGTGTGGCCGATACCTTCAAGCCGCGCAGACCGGCTCGGGAAAATCGGAGGGGTTTGAATCTTTCCATAGTGATGTAGCCTCCATTACTTCAGAGTAACCCTTCAAGTCAAACAAATCACAGAGTATAGCATACAAAACAGAGAAGGAAAAATCCTACAAAAAAATCGTTTCCAATTTTGAGTGCATCTTTCTGGCAAGTATACCGGAATTACTCAAAAACGGAAACGATTTCCTAAGGAAAAGTCGGTTAAACTTTATCCAACCAATTTAGCTGAGGCTCCTCCCTCGCTGCTACTGGACAACCCGGTCTAAGCGGTTGATGTGCCGGAATATGGTTAAGCCCAGAACGCTTTCTTCAGGTCTTGCGGGTCGGTGAACTGATCGACCGGTCCTTCATACCTGTTGCGACCCAATTCTAACACATAAACGTAATCGGCAATTTTGAGCGCCTGGCGGATTTCCTGGTCAACCAGGAGAATGGTGATTCCCGCCTCTTTCAAATTGACCAGGTGTTGGTAGACTTCCTCGGAGAGTAGCTTGGCCAGGCCTGCGGTCGGCTCATCTACCAGCATCACCTTGGGGTCGGTCATCAGGGTGCGTCCTACCTCTACCATGCGCTGCTGCCCGCCGGAGAGTTTGCCCGCCAATGATTTGCGGCGTTCTTTGAGGGCCGGGAAGCGCTCGTACACTTCCTCCATTTTGCGTTTGATGCGGGCTTTATCGCCTCTAAAGGTGTAAGCTCCCATTTCCAGGTTTTCCTCAATAGTCATCCAACGGAAGATGCCGGGATGCTGGGGAATATAAGCCAGCCCCCGGTCGATCAACTTGTAGGTGGGCGTGCCGACCACATTCCGCCCTTCCAAAATCACTTTGCCACGGTTGGGTTTTAAAAAACCGTAGATGGCTTTCAAGAGGGTTGACTTCCCCACGCCGTTGGCGCCCAATATTGTGGTAATTTTGGCCCGCTGGGCTTTTATATCAACCCCTTGCAGAATATTCAGGTCTTCGTAATAACCTACGTAAAGACCTTGCACGTCGAGAATGACGGACGCCGGGTCGATGGTGCTGCCGTCGGTGCCTATGGCCGGCGCCACTTGAGCTTGGATGGTTGTGTTGGCCATGGTTTACGCCTCTCCTTCCTCTTCTGCTCTTTCTTCAACCAAATGATAAACATCAAGTACATCCACGCCTTCTTCGGCTTCCTCTTCCTCACCCAAATAGGCTTCAACTACGGCCGGGTCGTGTCGAACCACTTCCGGATCGCCGTCGGCAATCAGTTCGCCAAAGTTCAGTACCCACAGTCGCTTGCTTAAGGTGAAAATAGTGTCCATATCGTGGCTGATGATGATAAAGGCTTTGCCCTGGGCGTTTACGGTGGTGATGTATTCGTAGATTTTTTCCATCAGTTTGGGGTGTACTCCGGAAAACGGCTCGTCGAGGATAATGATCGACGGGTCGAGCATGAGCAGGCGGCCCAGTTCCAGCAATTTTTGCTGGCCGCCGGAGAGACTGCGGGCGTAATCGTGGGCCAGGTGTTCAAAGGTTAAAAATTCCAGCACTTCCCAGGCCTTTTGCTCAACCTGTTTGCGATTGGCCGTGGTACGCAGGGCCATGCCGGGTACCAGCATATTTTCCAATACGGTCATCCGCCGAAAGGCGCGGGTTACCTGGAAGGTGCGTCCCAGACCAACCTGGGCAACCTGGTAAGGTTTATTGCCGTCGATGCGCTTGCCGTTAAAGTAAATTGTGCCGGCAGAGGGGTTGAGAGCGCCATCCAAAAGATTGGTCAGGGTTGTTTTACCGGCCCCATTGGGGCCAATCAGACCAATGAGTTCGGGTCCGTTGATTTCAAACGAGACATTATTGACTGCCTGCAAGCCGCCAAAATTTTTTGATAGGTTGCGAACTTTGAGATGAATTTGTGGCTGGTTACTCATAAACTTGCCTCCACTTCGGCCAGGCCGCTGGCCGCGTCGCGTTTGGCCACCGTTTCTGCCATTTCTCCGGACCGGAAGAAATATTGCATAAGGGGATAGAGCAGGCCGTTTTGGTAAAATCGCAGGGTGAACATCAGCACCAGGCCAAAAAAGACCAGTCGCCAGGCGCTCATATCAACCGTGCCGGGTGGTAAATGGCCGGTGATGTCGTAGTAAGCATAGGAAATAAGGGTGGTGACCGGCTCTGCCGTTAATTGGGCAATTAACAACGATAGGATAAACGAAACCAGTCCCACGGCAGCATTGAACGCACCTTTGAGGGGACCAAAATATCGTCTGGCCGTATATCGGGCCAGTTGGAAAATGATAATGGTCAAGAGCACGATTATAATCACCGAGGTGATGGAACTGAGAGGAAAGTTGGACCGGAGATACTCCAGGGCCCAAAAGATCACGATGCCGCCAATGGCCGAAGCCACCAGGCTTTCAATGCCGCCCAATACGGACATTGTAATCACGATACTCATCCACAAGATAATCATGTCGTTGGGCGCAATTACGGTTACGTAATGGGCCCGCGCGGCCCCGGCCAGTCCGGCCGCCATACTGGTAATCACAAAAACCAGGATTTTGTAACGGACCACGTCAACACCCAACGCTGCTGCGGCTTCCTCGTCCTCGCGAATGGCTTTGAGAAACAGGCCAAAACGAGAAGCGGCCAACCACGACATCAGCGCCAGGGTGATGAGTAACAACACCAACATAACGTAATAGGGCGGAATGACGTCAACCCTGCTAAAGTGATAAATACCTAGATTAAGCCCGTTGGGAAAAAGAGGTTCCACCGGCAAACCATTTGGCCCTTCGGTGTAATCTTTTTCGGCGCTCAGAATCAATCGGAGGATTTCGGCAAAGGCAATGGTGAACAAGGCCAGGTAGGTTTTTCGCAATCGCAGAACCAGCATGCCAATGATAAGGCCAAACAGGCCCGCCATCAATGTGCCACTAATGATGCCGATAACGGCGTTGGTGGCCAGATAACGCCCCATCAGGCCGGTGGTATAAGCGCCAATTCCGGCAAAGGCCATGTGCGCAAACGAAAACTGACCCGCATACCCCATCAACAACGACCAACTCGAGGCCAGCATGGCGTAGAAAAAGCCAATAATAAGAACGTGCAAGGTGTAGTTGTTGATCAGGCCAGGGGGGAGAAAGGAAAACACATCGTAGGCAAGGGGGATTAAGGCCAAAACTATTACCAGGCTAAAACCAATGGTCCAGGCAATATATTTTCTCATAGTTCCCTCCCAAACAGCCCGGTAGGTTTAAGCAGCAAGACAATGGCGAAAATAATCATGCCAAACACTTGTTGGTAGGCCAGGGCGCGGCTCACATCGGGGAAACAGCCCACCCCCAACGACTCAACTACCCCGATGATCAGGCCACCTACCATTGCGCCGGGCAACGACCCCATGCCCCCCAGTACAATCACTACAAAGGAACGAGCCGAAGCCAGTGGGGCAATATTGGGCACCCAGGCCAATACCTGAACCAATGCCGCGCCGGACAACCCGGCCAGCATGGCGCCCAGACCAAACGCCAGGGTGTTCATGGTGAGCGGGTTGATCCCCACCACGGCGGCGGCTTCTTTATCCTGGCTCACCGCGCGCAGGGCTTTCCCCATCCAGGTGTAGTTGAGAAACCAGAGCAGGATTACCAGAACGAGCAGGCCAATTCCGGCGGCGATAACCCGTGAGGGCGGCAGGGAGATGGGACCGATGGTGATTGTGTCCAGGTTAAAGAAAGGATCGAGTTTGCGCGGATTGGCGCCCAGCGTGGCTAGCACGGTATATTCCAAAAAAAAGGCCAGGCCAAACGTCAGCAGGATGGCGTATTCACCTGGGCGCTCGACTTTGCCCAAGTGCATGGGGCGGAGCAGGGCAAGTTCAAAAATCGCCCCGATCACAAAAGTCACCAAACCCGCCAGCAAAATACCGATGATAGGATGCAGGTTAGCCCCCATAGCTTGGTTGATGGCAAAAAAGGCCACGTATCCGCCAATCATATAAAACTGGCCGTGGGCAAAACTGACAATTCCCAAAATGGAGAAAATCAGAGTCAGGCCAATGGCGATAATGCCATAGAGAATACCAATGAGCATCCCGTTACTGACCTGACTCAGGACATAAGTTCCCTCGGTAACGCAGAGATTGGTGGGGTTGTAAACCGCAAACGCCCAGTATAAAAGGCCAAGGGTTGTGATTGAGGGAATAACCACCCAGGGCCATTCTAATTCGGGGGTTTTCACCCACAAGTAGATTAGCAGAATCGGACCGGTGCCGGCCCCGGCAATGGCGCCGTATAGGAGCGCATTTGAGGCATCCAGGTCTTTACGGCGATAGATGCGGGGGGTAACCACACCGCCAATGATGCCCCAAATAATCACCCACAGAAAAATCAAGAGCGCGGGGACAGGATTAAACACCTCTTGCAAGAGCGGGCTTGCGTTCATAAAGAACCCTCATGTTTTAAAAGGTTTTGCAGTTCCAATTCATCCCCGCCTCAATCCTCCTACAAAAGGAAGGTTGAAGCGGAGAGGAAACTGGGACAAGCGGTGAGCAATCCCGGCTAAAACTGAGGCTGCCCACCAGATATAAACTTGGCTATTGGTTTAGGGCCGGATCAAATCTGCGGTTTTATATGTTTCAGGAAAGACCACGGCCACATCCGAAGCCTTTTGGCCCGGTTCGGTGAACTGAACCATGGTGATCGCCGGATTCGGGAACTGATGCCACCATTTTGCGTCTTTGCCGGCAACCTCGGGTGGATTCTGAGAGTTGACCGGAAAAGTAATAGTTCCCAACGCGCCCTTGTAAGTGGTATTCTCCAGGGCGGTGATGATGGCTTGCGGGTCGGTCGAACCGGCCTCATTAATGGCCTGGGCCAAAACCTTCAGCGAGTCGTAGCCTTCCATGGCAAAGGACTCAGGCGTTTCCTTGCCGGTTTTTTCTCTATATTTTTCGGCAAAGGCATAGGTTTCATCGGTCCACAATTGCTGCGGCAAACCAATCCGGCGCCAGAGGCACAAGTTGCCGTCGGGCACAGCTGCCCAGAAGGCGTCGCTATCGGCCGCGGCCTGGTTGCAGATCATCACCAGGTTTTGCGGGCCAATTCCGGCTTCGGCTGCTTGTTGCTGGAAATTGAAAGAAGTTTCACCCGTGAGCAGCACCCAGATGGCATCAGGCGCGCGTCCGGCCTTGATCCGCTCAATCACAGGCGCAAAATCCAGGGTGCCAATATCGGCAAAGAAGGTGTCCGACTCGATGCCACGCGCGGCCAGTTGTTCGGCGGTTTGTTCGGCTGCCGGAATACCATAGCCAGTGTTTTCGGTCATAATGACTACATACTTGGCGTCAATTGATTGCAGGAAATTCGCATCCACATCAGCTACTTCAGACGAAATGGGAGCGATGCGGAAAACCTCGGGATATTGCACCGAGGTAATGGTGTCGTTCCAGGTTTCGGCCAGAATCAGGGGAATGCCGTATTCATGCGCCACTTCTTTAGCCGTTAAACCAACCGCGCTGTGATATTCACCGGCCACTCCCACAACCCCTTCTTGATTTATCAGGCGTCGCATGGCTGACGTGCCGCGCTCGGCCAGACCTTCGGTGTCAACAAACACCAGTTCAACTGGCTGGCCCAAAACACCGCCCGCAGCATTGATCTCCTCCAGGGCAATTTCCATGGCCGCCTTTATGGCTGTGCCGCCACTCACCGAGCCGGGCGCAGACAGGGGGGCCAGGGCGCCAATTTTGATAGCGCCGCTTCCCAAACTCTGGGTGCTGTCGCTAAAGTAAGCCTCCGCTTCTTCCTGGGTTGGAATGTAAATTTTCCAGCCTACTTCAATCGTGTCGGAGCTGGTGATTTTGGCGTAGCTGTCGTCCCCGGCGTTCTTCTGGTTGGTGTAGTAGGTAATCGCCGGGTAGGCCAGGACATCGCCCAGGAATTTGTCGGACAACTTACTCAACCAGTCGTCTGCCTGAACAACATAGTCCTCACCCTGCCCCAGGGGCGCTGCGCTCGACGCAGCCGGCACCGCCAAAATGAGGGCAACCATTAGCAGAATTAGATATTTTTTCATAGTTTTTAGTTCTCCTTGGTTTGATAATAAAGCTAAACGAACAAAGTTTGGTCGGTTTGATGGGGTGGCATTCCTCCTTTCGTTAGAGCGTAAGACATAGGCATAGAACGTAGAACGTGCCATAATCTGACGCATAGGTTGTTAAGGATGGGGCTGTTTGTTCCCCCCATTTATCACGGGACGCGTTTTACGTTATAGCCTAACGCCTCCGAAATTTTCCGGCCTGTGTCAACAACTTTGGAGCCAAGTTCGCTTATCAATTTCTCATACGAAACTCGATGCGAAGGCACCGAAATGTTGACCGCAGCCACAATTTGACCATCGTGTTGACGGATAGGCGCCGATACATCCCGTAATTCGGGAATCATTTCGCCGTCACTATCGGCAAAACCTCGTTGCCGTACCAACGCCAGATTCTCATGCAACGCTTCCGGTGTAGTAATGGTGTGTTCGGTGTAACGCTCCCACGTGGATGTATTCAGCACAGCTTCCAATTGTTCTGCTGGCAAAAAGGCCAATATCGCCTTGCCGGTCGACGTGCAGTAAGCAGGCAAGCGCGAACCAACGGGACGATACACATTTACCAGGTGTTTGCTGCCGATCCGGTCGATATAAACCATCTCGGAATTGTCCAAGACGGCCAGATTGACCGTTTCCTCTACCTCGTTCACCAACTGCCGCAGGTAGGGGGCAGCCACTTGCCGAACTTCCAACGCGTTAAGCACCACAAAGCCCAGGCGCAACACTTCCAGGCCGGGCCGGTATAATTTTGTCTGCCGGTCACGTTCCAAGTAGCCCAAAGATTCTAATGTCGACAACAACCGCAAGGTGGTGGTTTTGTTTAACTGTAGGCGATGGGCAACATCGGTCAGACTGAGGGTCGGTTTTTCTTCGGAAAATTCCGAGAGTACGGCCAGCCCTCGCGCGAGGCTTTCGATATGGTAGCTTGGATGCAAAGAAGATAGCTGCATTGCCCCTGCCCAATGCTAGTATTTAGATTTCATTCAAGGAAAATGAGTTTCTAGGAGTGAAACTTATTATAATAAAACATTGAGATATGTCAAATACTTCTGGCAATTGGTGGTAGCATTATAGCTTAAAATGCTCAATGAATTGGTAACTTTTTTTTGTGGCCGGGGTTTTATTGTTCTGTTGAAAAAATCCCTGTTGACAGCAAGTTGGTTTTATGCTAGGCTCTCACGTCACACAGCCGATGCGAAACAATATTTAGAGGAGGTTTACGTTGGCAAACGGTAATATTACTTACACAAACTGGGCCTTGATTTTGGGGGCGTCGAGCGGCTTTGGCGCGGCCACGGCTCGCGTGCTGGCCCATAGAGGGTTGAACATTGTGGGCATTCATTTGGATTCCAAGGCCACTCTGTCCAATGCTCAGGCCGTTCAAACCGAGGTGGAGGACGCCGGACGGCAGGCCATCTTTATCAACATGAACGCCGCCAGCGAGGAAAAACGCGCCAGGGCCATTGAACGCATGGCCGAGGCTGGTGTCAAAGTGAAGATACTGCTGCATTCACTGGCGTTTGGTTCGCTCAAACCCATGATCGGGGCAACCCGCGAGGAGAGTCTGGATCGGAAGAATATTGAAATGACCCTGGACGTGATGGCCAACAGCTTGGTGTATTGGGTGCAGGATTTGGTTTGGGCCAATCTCTTTGCCGATGATGCGCGAATTTTTTCGATGACGAGTGAAGGCAACGAGCGGGTGATGCTGGCCTATGGGGCGGTCAGCGCGGCCAAAGTGGCCCTGGAAAGTTACACCCGCCAGTTGGCGATAGAACTGGCGCCCCGTAACATTAAGGTCAACTGTATTCAGGCGGGCGTCACCGATACACCAGCCCTGCGAGCCATCCCCGGCAGCGAAGAATGGGTTGAACACTCGCGGCGACGCAATCCATTTGGTCGTTTAACCACTCCCGACGATGTGGCCCATGCCATCTACGAGCTTTCCCGCCCCGGCGCATGCTGGATGACGGGCAACGTCATTCGCATTGATGGCGGCGAGTTTATTGTGCCCTAACTGATGGCTGTAGTATCTTGGCAATTTAACCTGGAGGCGAAGCGTGAAACCCGACCGTGTTTCACGCCTCATTTTTGGGGTCGATCCATTTTGGGGCAGATTTACTCAACCGGGTTAACTGCCAGTGTAACTAAATCCGGCAACACCCAAAATTGAATTCGCACCGAGCCGTCTTTGTTAATTAAATCCGTTTTGATAATTACAGCTTGGTCAGATATGGTGGCCGCCGAAAGCGCCACGGCTTCCAGAATAACGGCCAGGATGTCGACCACCACAGTGGGAGGAGACAAACGCAAGGCCAGGCCGTTCAGGTCGGCCACGGCATTCACAAAAGAGGCTAACGCCACATTGGCAAATTCGGCCAGGGCGGATCGTTCCAGGGAGTCTAACTGGCCGGTGGTCCCGGGACGCTGGAGTAACCAATCGGCCAGGTTCATCGCATCGTCCGGGGATAAAATAAAAACAGCTTCGCCGGATAGATCACCCTCAATCACCAGATAAAGAGCGACAGCCTGTACTTCAAAGTCAACCGGGTACGTCGACAGCAGCCTATCCAGGGGAACCGCCTCAACGGATAAAGTATCGATTTCCATGACCTGCCCCGCCAGTTGGGACAGATTGTCAACCACCCGCCCCATCGCCACCCAAAGCATACCACCGGGAGCAGGATGACGGATGAGGTTTGACCACACTTCTTCCGGTTGTTGAGACGGATTAGTAGCCATAGTTTCTCTGTTATTTTTCCGAATTTTCGGCCCAACCAAAATTGATCCGTCTTTAGTATACACGATTTTTAGCGGGGTAACAACCGACTTGAGATGGCCGATCCTCCAGTTCTAAAACCCCCTCTCTACAACAATGGCGCCGGTTTCAATATCGGTGCTAATCTGCTCGGCCATCTCGCGGACGCGCTACTAATCTAATGACACAACCAGGGTCATTGTAGGGGTTGAAGACCCTAAAGGTCTTTGAGACCTTTAGGGTCTGGAGCCCTCAGAGTGACTCCGGAGGCCGTCCTCTAATAATTCCTTCCCCAGCGGCGACAACAAATTGACAGCCACGTGGATGAGGTGCGCCTTGACCTCGTCATCCTGTTCTTGCTCGTAAGCCTGCTTGAGCAGTGACCTGGCCCGTTCGTGGTCTAGTCAGGCCAGGGGCCACGTCACGGCCCATCCGCGCGGCGGGAAAATCATCGCCCAGGGCGGTTCTCAGGGCGTCAAACACCTGCTCTATTGCCGGACTGTGGACAACGTCTAGGTTCAGGTGAGGGAACGGCTTTAAGATAAGTTTAAGATTATCTTGAGCTTTACTTAAAGGCAAACGAGGCGGATGCGTGATATGATAAACTTAAAAATCCGGCCTGAATAAGAGAGAGCGTAATCTCATCCTAATGACTCAGCCAGGCGTATTCTACAAAAATAAAGAAAAGGAATAGAGGTAATTAACCAATGAAAAAACAATTCTTCTTACAACTTGTATTGTTCTTACTGCTCCTGCCAGGATTGGTAGCTTGCAGTTCAGTGACTGCGCCACTTCAGTCGATATTGTCCAATCAAGCGGCGTTGCCTGCTGTGGCAACTGCACCATCCTTAGACACATCGGTAACTACCGCGCCAGCCCTCTCCAAAAACGAGACTTTGGCCGCGATAGAAGGGGCGCTGGAGAATATTTACACCCAAGTCAATCCTTCAGTGGTTAGTATTCAGGTGACCCAAAAAGAAGAAGCTCCGGCGATGCCGCAGTTTCCTGGTTTTCCCTTCTTCTTTGAGCCACAAACGCCTCAGGGCGAGCAGCCGGGCCCCCAGGAGTTCTATAGCCATGGGGCTGGCTCAGGCTTTGTGTGGGATAAGCAAGGCCATATCGTCACCAATAATCACGTTGTCGACGGGGCCGATAAAATCACTGTCACTTTTGCTGACGAGACCATAGCTTCTGCCGAAGTGGTTGGCACCGATCCCGACAGCGACCTGGCCGTGCTTAAGGTTGACCTGCCGGCCGCACAGTTAAAGCCGGTAGTAGTGGGCGACTCCACGCAGGTCAAAGTGGGGCAGTTGGCGGTGGCCATTGGCAACCCCTTTGGCCTGGAAAACACCATGACGGTCGGCTTTGTCAGCGCCCTGGAACGGTTGTTACCGGTTAGTTCCAGCACGGAAGAGGCAATGTCTGCGCAAGGGCCAACCTACACTATCCCTGACATTATCCAAACCGATGCGCCGATCAATCCCGGCAATTCCGGCGGCGTTTTGGTCAACGACCAGGGACAGGTCATTGGGGTGACGGCGGCCATTGAGTCGCCGATCCGGGCCTCGGCTGGAGTTGGCTTTGCTATCCCCTCGGCCATTGTGCAAAAGGTGGTGCCGGCTTTGATTAAAGATGGTCATTACCAGCACTCCTGGTTGGGGTTGAGTGGAACCAGCCTGAACCCGGAACTGGCCCAGGCAATGAACCTGAAAGCCGATCAGCATGGGGCTTTGGTGATAGATGTTACCCCCGGTAGCCCGGCGGACAAGGCCGGCCTGCGTGGCAGCGATCGCCAGGTGAAGATTGAAGACCAAGAGGTGCGCGTTGGCGGCGACGTGATTGTGGCCATTGATGGGCAGCCGGTTAAAAATTTTGACGATCTGGTGGGCTATCTGGTGCGCGCCACCGAGGTCAATCAAACCGTCAAACTCACCGTGCTGCGTCAGGGTAAAGAAGAAACCGTCAAAGCAACGCTGGCGGCCCGGCCCAAAGCTAATCCAGAAACCGAACAACCGGAAAAGGTCATCGCCGGTGGCCCCCGCCTGGGGATTGAGGGTGTCACTCTCAGCCCGGAGATAGCTGAAGCAATGGGTTTGGCGGCTGACCAGCAAGGGGTGCTGGTGAAGAGCGTGCAATTGAACAGTCCGGCCGACCAGGCTCACCTGAACGGTAGCTACAAAGCGGCAACGATCAATGGCCGCCAAGTAGCGGTGGGCGGCGACGTTATCACGGCCGTGGATAACCAGCCAATCACCAGTCTGGAGGAGTTACAAAATTACATGCAACAAACCGAACCGGGGCAGAAACTCACCCTGAGCATTTTGCGCGATGGCAAACAGGTTAAGGTGAAGGTAACTCTTGAATAACCAATCTAAGAGCGTGTTTTAAAAGTTATGTTGAGCTAATTGCACCTTTACAAGTAAACGGCCTTGTTTCGGGCTAAACGTTGGAGCATG
>JAFGNV010000080.1 GCA_016926805.1 Anaerolineae bacterium | reverse complement strand
TGTTGCCGCCATTTTTCGCGTTTTTTCGCCCAAATCCACCGCCTGTACCCCTCAACGAATTACCAACGGTTCCCGATTTGAGCACCACAAAAAACACAACTATCTTTTGGCTAGACGTGTAACTTGTGGAGTCTGTGGCTATAAAATGCATAGTATCCGTACTACACAAGGCTATCAATATTACCGTTGCCCGTCCGGGATACACCAAAATCTGAGCGCAGAATCCTGTAAACTTCCCTATTTTCGGGTTGACAAGACCGATGCGGCTGTCTGGGAGTGGGTTGCGAAGCTTCTAAGCGATCCCGAAAAAATTGAAGAGTTTATCATTGATTACAACGAATACAAGAAAGTTGAAAGCGAACCTGTCTATAAACGGATCAAGGTTATTGACAAGCTGCTAGGTGACAATCGGCAACAACTTGAGCGATTATTAGACCTGTATTTGACTGGCGATTTTCCTAAAGATATATTACTAGAACGACAACGGAGGTTAGAGTCTCAAATAGAAGGGTTGGAAGAAGAGAAAACCAGATTACAGGCCAGCTTAAGGCCAGCTACGATCACACAGAATCAATTAGACTGTTTGAGCAAGATTGCCAGGGGTTTAGATATAGCAAAAGATAACTTTGAAGCACAGCGGAGAATAATTGAGGAATTAAATCTGCGGGTTACGTTGTGGGTTGAAGATGGGGAGAAAAAGGCCGATATATCGTTGCTTGGAAATTATCAAAACTCATCTTTACTACCTGCCGTAACAGTGTTATAATAACTCAAACCCCTCTTTAATATTAACCCTTTACCGAGGTTACGCTTGAGTCGAGTTCAACGGCTTTACCGGTTGCAGTCCCTGGATAGTGAACTGGATAAAACAAAACAGCGCCTGGCTGATATTGCCGCCCGGTTGGGCGAAAGTAATGCCTTGAAAGAGGCCGGGCAGGCTACCAAAATTGCTGACCAGAATCTGCATAAAATTCGGACCAAAATGCGGGATTTAGACCTGGAAGTAAAAAGCCTGAGCCAAAAGATAACCCAGCAAGAGAAACTGTTGTATGGCGGCAGGAATCTCAGCGCCAAAGAGGCGTCCAATCTGCAAGATGAGGTCGAGTCGTTAAAACGCCGGCGTAGCCAGCGAGAAGAACTTTTGCTAGAAGCAATGGTCGAAGCCGAAACGGCCGAGGCGCAACTGGCGCAGGCTCAAACTGCCCTGTCTAGCATCCAGGCCGAATGGACGGTCGATCAGGAAGAGTTGGTCAAAACCCAAAGCGAACTCGAAGCAAAAGTGGCAGACCTGCTGGAGCAGCGGCCAGGGTTGGTTAGTGGGGTTGAGGTCGACGATCTAGAGGAGTATGAAGATATACGCCCCTTGAAAGGCGGCATTGCGGTAGCCCTGGTCAAAGACGGCGCGTGTCAGGGCTGTGGCATGGCCCCTTCACGCAGTAAAATCCAGCGGGCCAGAGCCGGTCAAGAGTTGACCTATTGCGGCGGTTGTGGCCGTATCTTGTACGTGCCTTAAGGAGAGGATAATGGCGTTTCGGAACATTCAGGTGAATGTGGATGATGCGATTTTTCAGGCAGCCCTGAATCGAGCCACCAGTGAAGGAAAATCGATTGGCCAGGTGATTGCCGACTTTCTCCAGCAGTATGCGGCCGGAGCCTCCGCCGGCGCGCCGACTACCTACACCGTCAAAAGTGGCGATACCCTGGGCAAGATTGCCGTCAAAGTATATGGCGATGCCCACAAATACCCCCTTATCCAACGGGCCAACAATATTGCCAACCCCAGCCGAATTTGGGTGGGCCAGGTGCTTATCATCCCGCCCGTAGCCGGGGCAATGCCTGCGGCCACGCCTGTTCCAACGTCGGCGCCTGTTCCAGCGTCAACACCGCCATCTTCCCCGCCTGTATCGATCCCGGCCCCCGCTCCTATATCGGCTGCCCCAACGATAACTCCGGCGCCAACGCCGTCTTTCTCCGTACCTTCTGTCCCAACGCTGATAACGCCAGCTCCCCCTGCTGCGGGACAGGCTCCGCCCAAACCGTCGATCGAGTGGGTCGGGTCGCCTAATTTTAACCGCCGGAAAAGCCCGACCGATATCACCGCCATTACCATTCACGCCACGGCCAATAGTACGTTAAAGGGTGTCATCGATTGGTTTAACAACCCCAATGCCAAAGTCAGCGCCCACTACACCATTGACAAAGATGGCAAAACGGTCCAGCACGTGCGGGATACCGACCGTGCCTGGCACGCCGGTCAAAGTGTGTGGAAGGGCCGTTCTTCCTGCAATGATTACTGTATTGGCATTGAGTTAGTCAACCTCAACGACGGGGTAGACCCGTACCCGGAAGCGCAACACAAAGCCAACGTGGAATTATGCGCTTATCTTTGTCATAAGTATAATATCAGCGTTGATGATATTATGGGACATTTAGATATTGCCCTGCCCGTTGGGCGCAAATCTGACCCGCGCAATTACGACCTCGATCGCCTGCGGCGAGAGGTTGCTGCGATTTTAGGAAAGTAAGTTTTTACCCATTTTTGTCAAAGGACCAAACCATGCGTTACCATTACGACTCTTCTCGAACTCTGCTCCTGTCTCCTTTGGCCCTCGGCTGCTGGACGTAACCCCCTCATCCCGATTCACTTCATTGAAGTGTAATCTTTTTGAGGCGTAGAATGGCTCTACGCGCTTTGTGCTTCCCCGGGCGCAGTTGCTGCGCTCTTGGGTGGATTTTACCTACTTTTTGCTCCCGCCGGAAGCATGGCGAGGTTTACTCTCCTCGTTTTCCGGGCGGAGCCTGTATTGATGTGATTCTGATGAGGATAAACCATGTTAGCCCCGCAACCTACAACCAATAAAATATCAACCATAAAACGAGTGACAACCAAATTACCGGGCCCCCGGGCTCAGGCCCTGCTGGCCCGAGACGCCAGGGTGGTTTCCCCCTCCTACCCCCGCGACTATCCCTTTGTGATGGATTATGGCCGTGGCGTCGAAGTGTGGGACGTGGACGGAAACCGCTTTATCGACTTTGCCGCCGGAATTGCCGTAACCTCCACCGGCCACGCGCATCCCCAGGTGGTGCAAGCCATCAAAGATGCCGCCGACAAATTTTTGCACATCTCGTCGGACTACTATCACGAGTTGCAGATAAAACTGGGCGAAAAGATGAACCAAATTGCGCCGATGGATGAACCGGCGATGACCTTTTTTACCAACTCCGGTACCGAGAGTGTGGAGGGAGCTATTAAACTGGCCCGCTTGGTCACCGGTCGACAGCGGTTTATCGGCTTTTTGGGCAGTTTTCATGGCCGGACCATGGGCTCCCTGGCTTTTACCGCCAGCAAATACACCCAGCAAGACGGATTTTTCCCCACTATGCCGGGCGTAACCCACGTGCCGTATCCCAACAATTACCGTCCGGTGCTGGCCGGTAAGGACCAGGGCGAGGCCGTGCTGCATTACCTCGAGGCCGTGCTGTTCCAGAGTAATGTGCCGCCCGGCGAGGTGGCCGGGATACTGGTGGAACCGATTTTGGGCGAAGGCGGCTACATTGTCCCCCCCGACTCCTTCCTGCCCGGTCTGCGCGACTTGTGCGACCGTTACGGTATTCTGCTCATTGCCGACGAGGTGCAGAGCGGCATTGGCCGCACCGGCAAAATGTTTGCCGTGGAGCATTGGGGCGTGCAACCCGACATCGTCACCACGGCCAAAGGCCTTGCCTCAGGCATGCCCATTGGTACAATCACGTCTCGCAAGTCCCTTATGGAGCAGTGGCCGCGTGGCGCGCACGGCAACACCTACGGCGGTAATCCTATTTGTTGCGCCGCCGCGCTGGCTACCATTGACCTGGTGGAAAAGGAATACCGGGCCAACGCCGCCCAAATGGGCCAGTACCTGTTGGAAAAAATGAAAGAGTTAGCTAGCCATTACCCTTTGATCGGCGAAGTTCGCGGCAAGGGCCTGATGATCGGCGTCGAGTTTGTGCAAGATGCCGACAGCAAAAAACCCGCTACCGAGTTTGTGGCCGACCTGATTCACGAGGCGTTTCATAACGGCCTGCTCCTGTTGCCGTGCGGCGTCAGCACTATCCGCCTGATGCCGCCGTTGATGCTGACCCAGGATTTGGCCGATGAGGCGGTGGAAATTTTGGTAGACGCCATTGAAACTGTGGCCAAACGGCACGAATTGTTGTTTTGAATAACTACTCAATCTTGAAAAAATTCGCTGGTTTTGCTATAATTTGCCTTCAAGACTGAAAAAATTAAAGGGTGTTCCTTGCTTGCAGTCTCCCCAAGAAATTGCACACGCGACGAACGCCTTTTTAATTGTTGTGTGGAGGTGCCAAAATGGCGAAAAAGAAAAGCGAAAAAGAAACCAGCCCTACCCAAATCGAATTTCAGGCCGAAATTCAAAAAGTCCTGGACATCCTCATCCATTCCCTTTATACCGAGCGGGAGATCTTTTTGCGCGAGTTGCTCTCCAATGCCCTGGATGCGCTGCACCGCATCCAATTTGAAATGCTGACCAATCGCAATGTGCTGGACGAAGGGGCGGAATTGGCCGTTTACTTGGAAACAGATGAAGCTCATCGAACCCTCACCATTCGTGACACCGGCATTGGCATGACCCAGGCAGAGATGGTCGAAAACCTGGGTACCATTGCCCGTTCCGGGGCGCAGCAATTTTTGCAAGCCATCCAAAAAGCGGATGAAAAAGGACAGACCATCACCGCCGACATCATCGGTCAGTTTGGCGTGGGCTTTTATTCGGTGTTTATGGTGGCCGAAGAAGTAACCGTCGCTTCGCGCTCTTACCGGCCCGAGGCCGAGGCGGCAGTGTGGCAATCCGGCGGGCAGGGCACCTACACCGTCGGCCCGGCGAACAAGCCCGACCGGGGTACGACTATCACCATCAAACTCAAGGAAGATGCCAAAGAATTTGCCCAACCCTACCGGGTGCGGCAAATTGTCAAAACCCATTCCGACTTTGGCGCGTTTCCCATTTACCTTAAAGAAGAAAAACCACCGGCTGAGGGCAAAGAGGACAAAGATGAAGGCAAAACCGAGTTTGTGCAGGTCAACCAGCAGACCGCCCTGTGGCGCGAGTCGCCGCGGGAGGTGGAAGAGGAGAAATATAAATCGTTTTACCAGCAGTTGACCCTGGATTTTGGCGACCCCTTGCTGCGGCTGCACACCTCGGCGGATGCGCCGGTGCAGTTTTACGCCCTGCTCTTTGTGTCGTCCAAAAGGGATTACCGGATTTTTGGTATAAAAGAGGATTACGGGATTAAACTCTATTCTCGCAAGATTCTCATCCGGGAGAATTTTAAAGAACTGCTGCCCAAATATCTCAGGTTCATCGAGGGCGTGGTCGACTCCGAAGACCTGCCGCTCAACGTGTCCCGTGAGACCGTGCAGACCACCCCGCTGCTGGCAAAAATCAAAAGTGTGCTGGTGCGGCGTATTGCCAGCGAGTTGGAAAAATTGGCCGAAGACAAGCCCGAAACCTACCGCACCTTCTGGCGAGAATTTGGCGGGTTCATCAAAGAAGGCATCGCCACCGAGCCGGATAGTCACGATAAGTTTGTGGACCTGCTGCGCTTCCAATCCAGCCAGGGCACCGGCAAAGATGACTGGATGTCGCTGGCCCAATACGCCGGACGAATGAAACGCGACCAGAACGAAATTTACTACATTCTGGGTGACGATTACGATGTTATCTCCCGTAGCCCGCATCTGGAGTACTTCAAAAAGCACGATATTGAAGTGCTGTACCTGACTGACCCGATGGACAGTTTTATGCTGGTGAGCCTGAACGAGTACCAGGGCAAATCCCTGAAGAACGTCGATGACGCGGGGTTAGATTTGCCCGCCGAGGAAAAAACTGAAGAAACCGAGCCGGAAGCGACCATCCCTACCGGCCTGTTTGAGGCGCTGGTGAGTCGCTTCAGAGAGGTACTGGGCGAGCGGGTGACAGACGTACGCGAAAGCAAAATTTTAACCGATAGCCCCTGCCGCCTGGTCAACCCGCCGGGGGCGATGAACACCGGCATGCAGCGGGTGCAGCGGTTGTTGGATAAGGATTACCAGATTCCCAAAAAGATTTTGGAAATCAATCGTCACAGCGGGTTGATTCAAAACATCTCCGCCCGGCTGGCGGCCAATACCGAGGATGAGTTGATTAATCCTTTGATTGAGCAACTCTTTGAAAGCGCGTTGGTAGAGGAAGGCATCCATCCCAACCCCGCCGAGATGATTCCCCGTATTCAACAACTAATGGAAGCAGCGGCGAAAATGCAAGGAATGTAAATTTTCTCACTCTAACCAGCCGTCCTCATACGCGGCAAAGAATTTTTTCACCGCCTCCACCCCTTGCAGCGCTGCTTCTTCCCACATCGACCGAAATTCTACCGCCCGGCGTTTGGCCTCTTCTTCCCCGTACTCGTCCACCAAAAACCGTTTATGCCGCCGTACCCGCCTGCGCCCCTCTCGGTCTATGGAGTAATGCGCTGCCCAATAATATTGCTTTCGTTCCTTTTTGGCATCCCATCGACCATACGCATACGTTCGATACACTCCCCGCACGCCGCTCTTATTATTGGCTCGTGGGCCACCCTCGTCAAAGCCGTGGGGATACTGCTCTTGGTTTGATCCTGCCCACTCGGGGTGTTCTTTGAGGTACTCGGCCAGATATTCCTCTGCCGCTATCAAGGCTTTACCCCGGCTCCCGTGAACGTTATCGCTGAATAATTTGGAATGGTAACCCCTATCGCCACCCACTCGAACCTGCCAGCCGTGGGTGCCTTTGCTGGGGTCGTTTTTTGGTTTATCAAGTCTGACAATATGCGCGCCCATTTAATGTTAACTCCTTCTGGTCTATTTTTTGGCCCCGCCTCCTGTCTTTCTCTGTGTCCTCTATTCCGGCATGAATTTTGCCAGCCGCTAACCCCCCAATGATCCTTTGCTGCGCGTTTTCTGTAGCTCGTTATCCGGCATGCGATGGTTTAGAAAGTCGAGGGAAAGCTCAATGACCTCACGTGCCTCAGCCGGCGTGGTGGTGCCGACGGTGACCATATCCTGGTCGCGGATGGTGTTCCAAACAAAAGCCAGCCCCACTGGTGGCAGCAACCGGCCCGCCGCCAGTGGTTTGATTGTTATCACCGGTTTTTGGGCGTTTCTAATAATCCGCATCACCCAATCCACCTCCACCTGCATCAAAAACCCAATAGCGTTGTAAATTTGGAGGTAGGTCTCTACATCCGCGCCGGTCTTGTCGGCGTAGGGCACGGCTTCGGGCATATGAGTGGACAGGCCCGGGATCATATCTCGTTCGCGGATGAGTCTGGTATAACGATCAATATCGCGGATTTTTTGGTACATCTTGTCCAGCAGGGCATCGGTGATGCACTGGTGAGGCATGCAGAAAGTGGCCCCGCCCTCTTTGCAGGTATCAAATACCCGTTCCGGTTCCATTTCCACCGGGCCGTCGGGCAAAATGTTGAAATGAGGCGTGGTAATCAAAATACCCTGACGTCCCGTGCGCTGTTCGGTTTCGTCCAGCGCCTCTCGTAACAAAGGACTGGGCGGTGCCATTACTGTGTCGATGCCGTGGTTGAAAAAAACCTCCATCACATCGGCAATACTGTTACGGGTGTGGAAGGTCTTGATAAACCGGTCCTTGGCCGAGCTGGTGTGCGAATAACCCAGAAACCAGTTTGAGCCGATAATCAAACGCGAGACAGATACCCCCCCGACGGTAGTTCTTGGAAACCCGTTCACTTTCCTATCCTTTTTGTCTGGCAAGAATATCAACGGCCCTGTATCATACACGGATTCTAACGAGGATGCAACACCTGCGGCCTTTTCTGAACAGGCCGGGTAGCCAATTGTCAATGGAATGAGATGTGTTAAAATACATCTCGTTAGAATTTTTGAGACAAGAAAAGGAGAGAACAATGACTCATCCCCTGGTTACCCAATTACGTTTTGCTCGTGGTGAACTACAGCGGGCGCTGGAAGGCCTGACTGATGAGGAGGCGCGGCGCCGTTTAAAGCCGATGAATTGTATTAGTTGGATGATCGGCCACCTGGCCAACCAGGAAAATCGTTACTGGGTGTTGGCTGCCCAGGGCAAGACCCTGTTCCCGGAACTGCACGAGCTGGTGGGTTTTGGTAAACCGGCCAGCACTCCGCCTCTGGATGAAATGTGGGAGATATGGCGCACCGTCACCGCCGCCGCCGATGTTTATTTAGATACGGTAACGCCCGAAATATTGCAGACTCGTTTCGAGTGGCAGGGCAAACCTCATCCAGAAAGTGTCGGCACGCTCCTGCAACGGGCGTTGTATCATTATTGGTATCATATTGGTGAAGCCATGGCGGTGCGTCAAATGTTGGGACACGCCAATTTGCCGGAATTCGTCGGCGATATTGGGGCCAAAGCGCCCTACCGGCCTGAGTCTTAGAAATCTGAAGACTCTCAGGAGGACTTACCTTGAGCAAAAAAGAATGGAAAACCTATCATCCCTCCGGCGGCAAGCGAGTCGTGGTAACCAAAATGTTGCCCGGCGAGCGCTGGCTGGAAATTTTGTTTAACGCCGGTTGTCGCGTTGAAGTCTGTCTCTCTCAAGATATTTTGCGTGCCGATGAGATTGCCGCGGCCATCGGCCATCGCTGCGACGGAGCAATTGGGCAATTAACCGAAGATTGGGATGAGGTTCTTTTTGCAACCCTGAAGGCTGCCGGGGGGCGGGTTTACAGCAATTATGCCGTCGGCTTCAATAATGTTGACCTGGTCGCGGCCAATCGGCATGGTATTCCTATAGGTAACACGCCCGGTGTGCTGACCGAAACCACCGCCGAGATGGCGGTGGCGCTCACTTTTGCCACGGCTCGCCGCGTGGTGGAGGCCGATGCTTTTATGCGCGGGGGACACTACCGGGGCTGGCTGCCTACGCTTTTTTTGGGTAACTTGATGAAGGGGGGAACGGTCGGCGTGATCGGAGTTGGTCGCATCGGCGCGGTTTATGCCCGGATGATGGTGGAAGGATTTAAGATGAATCTGATTTATTTTGACCTTTACCCAAACAAAGAACTGGAAGATTATATTGCTGATTATGGGGAATTTCTGAAATCTCGGGGCGAGATGCCGGTCACCTGCACCCGCGCCGATAGCGTGGAGGCGGTGCTCCAAACCGCCGACGTGGTTAGTTTGCACCCGGTGCTGGATGAAACCACCCGTCATTTAATCAATACGGCACGATTGAACTTGATGAAAGAAAGCGCCATCCTGGTCAATGCCAGCCGGGGGCCGGTAATTGACGAGGCAGCGCTGGTGGCTCACTGTCAAAAACACCCCAACTTTCGGGTTGGTCTCGATGTTTTTGAGGACGAACCAGAAATGAAACCGGGCCTGAACCAACTCGCGAATGTGGTGATGGTGCCCCATATTGCTTCGGCCACTGGCTGGACGCGGGAAGGAATGGCCATGCTGGCGGCCAGGAATGTGGCCGGGATTCTCCAGGGTTATCCGGCCTGGCCGGATCAACATAACATCCTCCCCTTTCTGGGCCGTAATCCTCCTCCGGCTGCCCCCAGCATTGTAAACGCCGAGGAAGTGGGCGTCCCCGCGTATTCTGCATAGATTTGCGGAAACGAGCCAGCGATAGACCATTGGGGTTAGAAAATATTCCACAAAATTTGTCTATTCGCGCCATTCGCAATAAAAATCTAGGGACTGTCTAAAGATGTCCGGTAGCAACCCTATATGATTGGAGGTTTTCATGCATTTATTGGCTAATCTCAACGTTCCGGCAGGGCGCGTGGTCGTGCACTGGTTTGAACAGAGTTCCTATGCCGTGAAAGATTCCCGGGGCACCATTGTTCAAGTTGACCCTTATTTTCTGCGCAACCGGCCGGCGGAGAAATTCATTCACCCCGAACCGGCGCTGGACGAGGCCCAACTGCCCACGGATTACGTACTACTGACCCACGCCCACAGCGATCACACCTGCCCGGAGTCCATCGAACGTATCTGGCAGGCTTATCCACAGGCCAGGTTCATCGGTCCGGCGGAGAGCGTCAACAAAATCCTGGCCGAAACCACGGTGAGCGCCGATCACACTCAGGTCATCCGGGCGGGCGAGTCGGCGGGGTTGGGCACGATGACGGTTTCCGCCGTTTATGCCAAACCCCCTGCTGGCGATCCAGCCGCCAACATTCCACCGCCAGACGTGACGCACCTGGGCTTTGTGCTGGAAGCGGATGGAGTGAGGCTCTACTTCTCGGGCGACCCTATCAATACTTTTGCCGGACAGGCCGAACTGGTACAGGCCGTGGCCGCCCTGAAGCCGGACATCGGCTTTTTGACCAATCACCCCACCGAAGGCGAGTTTCCCTTTTACGATGGTTGTGTCAAGATGGCGCAACGGATTGGTCTCAAACACGCCGTACCGGCCCATCGGGCCTGTTTTGTGAAGCGAGATTACGACCCGCAGGAATGGGCGGCGCAATTTCCCGCCAAGGGGCCGCAACCGCTCATTATCCCGCGAAACTCGCACATCATCTACCCCTAACCTGCTTTGGTTGAGGAGAAAGGTTGATCAACAGGCAAAATTCACGTGGCCCAAATGCGCTGGCTGTTTTATGGCGGGCCTATTGTTATTTGCGCCCCTACTGGCGGCTAACCGCTGGGGCCTATCTCACGTTGATTCTCATCAACATCATAAATGTGGTGACTCCTCAATTTATTCGCTGGATCATCGACCGGGGGATTCGAGAGCAGAACCCGGCCTTTTTAACCTGGTCGGTGCTGAGCCTGTTAGGTTTGACCCTGGTCAAGGGAGGGCTGGCCTTTGTTCAGGGTTGGGGCACGGAATTGGCCTCTCAGAGTGTAGCCTATGATTTGCGCAACGCTATCCAGAACAAACTTACCATCCTGTCCTTTTCCTATCACGATCAGGCAAAGACGGGGCAACTCCTTTCCCGGGCGTTACAGGACGTGGAGCGTATTCGCTTTTTAACGGGCCGGGCCACGCTGCGGATTGTTGATGGCAGTGTCTTGTTTTTGGCCACCACAGTTGTGTTGTTCTGGATGAATCCGGCCCTGGCTCTGCTGGCCCTGGGGTCCATACCTTTGCTGGCCCATCGAGGCCTTTACTTTGGTCGGCGGTTTCGCCCCCTTTCGGTAGAGATTCAGAATCAACTGGGTGTGTTGACCGCCCGATTGGAACAAAATTTACGGGGGATGCGGGTGGTCAAGGCTTTTGCCCAGGAAGAAGCCGAGATTGAGCGTTTTGATCGGGATAACCGGCACTGGTTTGACCTATCCGCGCAGGCCGTACGTTTGCAGGCACTCAACATCCCGGCCATGGATTTAATCGCCAACATCGGCGTCGTCTTTATCATTTGGTACGGGGGGCTGCTGGTCATCCGTAACCAGTTGACCCTGGGCGAACTGGTGGCCTTTTCTACTTACCTGGCCCAACTGGCCATGCCCGTGCGGAGGTTGGGCATGATTATTCCGGCCATAGCCATGGCCAGCGCCTCGGCAGAACGCATCTTTAAGATTTTGGATGCCGAACCTGAGGTCAAAGACAATCCTGATGCGCAACCGCTGTCACCGGTAAAAGGACATGTTCGGTTTGAAAATGTCTCCTTTGCCTATACCGGCCATCACCTTGTGCTCAAAGACATTTCCTTTGAAGTACAGCCAGGGCAGATTGTGGCCCTGTTGGGGGCGACAGGTTCGGGTAAGTCGACCATTATTAACCTGCTGCCGCGCTTTTACGAAGTTACCGAGGGCCGCATTACCATCGATGGCTACGATCTTCGCCGGGTCACGCTCAGTTCGCTGCGCAGCCAGATTGGCATTGTGCTCCAGGAAACCTTGCTGTTTGCGGCCAGCATCCGAGAAAACATTGCTTTTGGCCGTCCGGAGTCTACCGAGGCAGAGATTGTCAGCGCCGCCCGCGCTGCCCAGGCCCACGACTTCATTATGCAGCTATCCGAGGGCTATGATACGCTCGTTGGCGAGCGCGGCGCCACCCTGTCGGGGGGGCAAAAACAGCGAATTGCCATTGCCCGCGCCCTGCTCACCGATCCCCGCTTGCTCATCCTGGATGATGCTACGGCCAGCGTTGACACCGAAACCGAGGCCCTCATTCAAAAGGCATTGACCCGGCTGATGCAGGGTCGAACCTCTTTTGTGATTGCTCACCGCTTAAGTACGGTACGGCGCGCCGACTTGATCCTGGTATTGGAGAAGGGGCAGATTGTGGCGCGCGGCACCCACACCACACTTTTACACAGCTCAGAATTGTATCGAGAGGTTTATCACCGCCAGTTGCGACCGGAAGAATTCTCCTCGGTTTCTTCAACCAAGAGCGGGTCGGGGAGGCAGGTGGACCATAAGCCGGAGGAATTGTCTAAACCATGAGTTTTTCTATCGGCAGTTCTTCAGCAAATATGGGGCCTCGGGGGGCGTTGCACAAATTTGGCGTGGAAAAAGAGGGGCGTTTCTTTGACCTGCGCGTGATCCTGCGGATGCTGGCCTATTTACACCCTTACCGGCGGCAAATGCTCCTGGCCTTTGGCCTGATGCTGGTGGCTTCGGCCCTGACCCTGCTGACTCCCTATTTGATCAAAGTGGCCATCGACGAACATATTACGCCGGGCGACATGGCCGGATTGAACTACCTTGCGTTATTAATGGCTGCTGCCTTTGGGGGTCTATATGTAGCTACTGCCGGGCAGCGCTACCTGCTCTCCTGGGTGGGTCAACGGGTGCTGGCGCAACTACGCGACCAACTTTTTCGCCATTTGCAGGCCCTTTCTCTGGGTTATCACGACACCCACATCATCGGCGTTACCGTTTCGCGGGTTATTAACGATGTGGCCGTGATCAATGAACTGCTCTCGCAGGGCCTGATTACCCTGCTCGGCGACATGTTGGTGTTGGGCGGCATCATTGTGGTGATGGTCTCGATGAGTCCCCGGCTGGCCCTGTTAACCTTCACCGTGATGCCCTTGATGCTTCTGATTACCTATTTCTTCTCCCGGCGGGCCAAAGTAGCCTTCCGGGAAACCCGATCCACGGTGGCGGCCATTGTGGGTGATCTGGCCGAAGGGATTGCCGGGATGCGGGTGATTCAGGCTTTTGCCCAGGAGGTGGGCGCTCAAACGCGATTTGACCGGGTGAACAGGGCCAATCTCCAGGCTCACGTCAGGGCAATGGCGTTGTCGTTTATCTTTTTACCCTCGGTTGAGTTTTTGGGCATGCTGGCCACGGCCATTGTTTTGTGGTTTGGGGCACTGGCAGTGAGCCAGGAGCAGCTAACTATCGGGGTGATGGTGGCTTTTTTGGCTTACGTATCGCGCTTTTTTGAACCTATTCAGGAGTTGAGCCAGCTTTACACCACCATGCAGTCGGCTATGGCCGGGGGTGAGCAGGTGCTCAAGCTGTTAGACACGCCGCCCGATGTTGCCGACCGGCCCGGCACCCGTGAGATGCCGCCCATTGAGGGGAAAGTAATCCTGGACCACGTTTCTTTTGCCTACCGTGAAAATACGCCCACCATTTTGCACAGCATTAATTTGGCCATTCAACCGGGGCAAACAGTGGCCCTGGTCGGGCCGACCGGCGCGGGCAAAACGTCCATCGCCAATCTGATTGCCCGTTTTTACGAGGCAACCGAGGGCGTGGTGTCGATTGACGATATTGACGTGCGGACGGTTACCCAACAGTCCCTACACCGCCAGACCGGCCTGGTGCCGCAGGACCCCTTTCTCTTTCCCGGCACTATTGCCGACAATATCCGTTTTGGCTGCCCGGATGCCTCTGAAGAGTCTGTGACAGAGGCAGCCCAACTGGCCAACGCGCATCAATTTATTGTCGACCTGCCGGACGGTTACCAGACTGAAATTTGGGAAGGAGGGGTGAATCTCTCGGTGGGGCAGCGACAGCTTATCTGTATTGCCCGCGCCGTACTGGCCAATCCGCGCCTGCTGATTCTGGACGAGGCCACAGCCAATATTGACACGGTCACCGAAGTATTTATCCAGGAAGCCCTGGAGCGATTGTTACGGGGACGTACAGCCATTGTCATTGCCCACCGTTTGAGCACCGTGCGCCACGCCGATTTTATTTGTGTCATCAACGAGGGCCGCTTGGTTGAACAGGGCTGCCACGCCGAACTGATGGCCCGGGGCGGCCTGTACCGCGACCTGTACGAGCAGCAATTTGTGCGGTCAAACTCCGTTTAGTACAATCTTGCGCAAGTTTGTTCCGAGTAGAAATGCGCTTTCGTAGGGACAGAACATTGTTCTGTCCCTACTACTTGGAATGTATTTATGCAACCCTGTACTTAGTAAATTACGCTGTTCAACGGATACTCAATAATCCCCTCGGCTCCGGCCTTTTTGAGGCGAGGAATCACGTCTCGAACTTCCCTTTTGTCGATAATCACTTCCACCGCCACCCATTCGGCGTCGGCCTGATTGGAGATAGTGGGAGTGTGCAGGGCAGGTAACTGGTTAGATACTTCAGCCAATTTGGTCTTGGGCACATTCATCTTCAGGCCAACTTTACCCTCGGCCTCCAGGGCTCCCTTTAACAACATCGCCAGCATCTCAATTTTGTCCCGTTTCCAGGGGTCGGCCCAGGCCTGGCGGTTGGCAATCAGTTTGGTGTTCGATTCAACCACCGTGTCCACAATCCGCAGCCGGTGCGCCCGCAACGACGCGCCGGTTTCGGTGCCTTCCACAATGGCATCCACCAGATGCGGCACCTTGATTTCCGTTGCGCCCCAGGAGTATTCCACTTCCGCCGACACGCCGTGTTGCTGCAAATAACGCCGGGTGGCTTGAACCAGTTCGGTGGCAATACGTTTGCCTTCCAGGTCTTTAACGCTTTGGATGGCCGAGTCTTCCGGCACCGCTACCACCCAGCGAAACGCTTTGGCGGTGGCTTTGCTATACACCAGGTCTTTCACTTCAACCACATCGGCCTCGTTTTCGGTGATCCAATCCTTGCCGGTGAGGCCTGTATCCAGCACGCCCCGCTCCACGTAGCGAGCCATCTCTTGGGCCCGAAACATCAAACACTCAATTTCCGGGTCGTCAATGCTGGGCACATAAGAGCGGCCCGATACCACGATCTTGTAACCGGCTTTGCCAAAGAGGTTAATGGTTGAGTCTTGCAGGCTGCCTTTGGGCAGACCGAGGGTCAAAATATTCATGCGTTACAATTGTCTCGCTTTCTCAATCTACAAATTCCAGTTGCCCGTTGCTGATTCTTCGATAGTAGCAACTCATTCGCGTTTTGCCGGTTCCATCTTTGGTGTGACAGGCCCCCACCCCCAGCAATTTGACCAGATACAGCAACGAATTCTGCTCGCAGTTCACCCGCACCTCGACGATTTGCAGGGTGTCGCCGGAAGTAGCGCCTTTAACCCACAACTCATCCCGGGACGTGCTCCAGAACGCCGCGATGCCGTGCTCCAGGGTGTATTGCAGGGCGGTCTGGTTGGCGTAGCCGATGAATAGCACTTCTTTGGTGTCAACATTTTGCACGACCACCGGCGCCACCGCTTCTTTGGCCTGGGTAACTTTTCTGAGCTTGTAGAAATCGAGCAGGAATTCCAGGCCTTCTTCAAGGCGTTGGGAATCGAGTTTGCTGTTCATCATTTCACCTCTGTTCAATAGAATACTGCATAATGTGAGTATGAACAAACTTAACCTGATTTCGAGTCAAAGGGCCTGGCGATAGCGCACCTGCTGAATTTCTATCTGATCCCGCCACAACTCTGTTTTGGCTCCGCCATCGGCCGTAAAGCCAACAGCCTGGTAAAAACTGATAGCGCGATGATTATCGCGCAATACCCAGAGCATGACTTCAGAAAACCCTTGCTCTCGCAACAATGCCAGCGCTTCAACCCAGAGGGCGCGTCCGTGGCCTTGCCGACACATGCCCGGCTCAATGTAAAACGCGTATATTTCGCCAATCTGCTGCCGGTCAACATCGTCATCGCGACTTGCGCCCAGCGTTACAAACCCAACAATCCGGCCATTATCTTCCGCTACCAGCGTTTGCGTTGTGTTTTCGATAAAACGCATCTGCCAGCGTCGTTCGCTGTTGTCTACCGAAAGATCGTCAAGCACGTAGTCGGGCAGCAGCCCGCGATAGGCTATTTGCCATGCCCTGATATGAACTCTGGCGATACCTCTGGCATCTGTTGGTTTGGCTGCTCTGACGGTCATTTTTTTTACATTCCCTGGAGTTCAGACAATACGATGCTCGCGGTTGCCATCAAAAAAGTAGAGTTCGTTGCCGGGAAAAATCACCTCAACCTGATCACCGAGGTGTACCGGGTCGTCCCGTTTTCCAACAACGGCGTAAACCAGTTGCCCGGTGCGCACGTGGACCAACTGCTGCTGATGGGCAAAGTCTGGTTCGATCAGCTCAATCACACCGGCCAGTCGAGGCCCCTCCGGCGTGGGCTGGTTGCCGGTGACCAGGAGGGCTGCCTCGGGCCGGATACCCAGGGTTACCCTTTGACCGGGCCGAACCTGCGCCTTGACCAAAGGGGGCAGGGGGATGGCAAAGCCGTTCAAATGCAGGCTGGTGTTGTTTACAATGCTTCCGGTCAAGAGATTCATCGGCGGGTTGCCCAGGAAACCGGCCACAAAGGCGTTGACCGGATTTTGGCGCAAAGTTTGGTACGTGCCAATCTGTTCAATTTTGCCGTCGCGCATCATGGCCAGTCTGTCGGCCAGAGCGATGGCCTCGGTCTGGTCGTGGGTTACGTAAATTGAAGTGATGTGGAATTGGTCCAGCAGCCGTTTGATTTCACCGCGGGTCTGCATCCGTAATTGGGCATCCAGGTTGGAAAGCGGTTCGTCAAACAAAAACAGCCGGGGATTGCGGACAATGGCCCGGGCAATAGCCACGCGCTGCTGCTGACCGCTGGAGAGCGTGCCCGGTTTGCGTTTGAGCAATTCATTAAACCCAATCCCCATAATCTCCGAGGTGAAGCGAATCCGCTGCGCTGTTTCTTCGTCGGACACCTTGTGCAGTTTAAAGAAAAAAGCCAAATTGCCCCAGCCTTCAAAATGAGGGTAAAGGGCGTAATTTTGAAACACCATGCCTATGTAGCGATCGCGGGGTGGAATGTCGCGCATATCCCGGCCATCGTACAAAACCTGGCCGGTGTAGTCTTCCTCCAGCCCGGCCACCACCCGCAGCAGCGTGCTCTTGCCGCAGCCCGACGGCCCAATCACGGCCATAATCTGTCCGTTGAGCACGGTCAGGTTGACGTGATCAAGGGCTATCACCGCTTGGTCGGGGGTGGTCCACTGCTCGTATGTTTGACGAGCCAGGGCGTCGGAACACTCGGCAAAGGCCCGATCTGCCCCTTTTCGTCCGCTCGCCATTTGATGATGACGGATTGCGGTATTTTCTAAATAGACTTTGCTGACATCGTGCAGGCGAACGGTCGCCACGGGTATCTCCTTTAATCCTGCCAAAAGTATACTACAAACCGGCTTGACCTACTAAAAGGGAAGCCTTGCCCAAATAATTGACGCCCCCTTGAATCTATGGTAACGTCCAGCTCCAACCAGTTCACTTTTCAGAGGTGATGATGAACAAACAGTATCCAGCTATGGGAACTCTCTCCGTATGGGGCGGCGAAGAAAATAAAGATTTCTGGCAGCGGTCCACCCAGCTGCCGGTAGTGCACAGCGTTTCTTTTGGCTATCAAGATGTGGACGAGTGGCTGGAGGTGGCCCTGGCCAAACGGCCGGGTCACATCTACAGCCGCAACACCAACCCCACGGTGGCAGCGTTTGAGGAAAAGGTGCGCCGGTTGGAGGGCGCCGAGGCGGCGGTCAGTTTTGGCAGCGGTATGGCCGCCATCAGCAACACTCTATTTACCTTGTTGTCGCCGGGCGAGCGGGTGGTGTCGGTTAAAGATACGTACGGCGGCACCAATCAGATTTTTCTTGAGTTTTTGCCGCGTTTCCAGATAGACGTGCGCCTCTGCGATACCACTGACCACGAGGCCATCGAGGCCGAGGTGGCCAAAGGCTGCCGGGTGCTGTACCTGGAAACGCCGACCAATCCCACCCTCAAGGTGATCGACCTGGCCCGGCTTAGCCAGGCCGGGCACGCGGTGGGGGCGATGGTGGTGGTGGACAACACCTTTGCCACCCCCATCAACACCAATCCCCTGGCCCTGGGCGCCGACCTGGTATTGCATAGCGCCACCAAGTTTTTGGGCGGCCATGCCGACGCGCTGGGCGGGGTGGCCTGCGGCCCGGCGGAGCTGGTGCACCAAATTTACCACTTCCGCGAAATCAACGGGGCGGTGTTGGATCCCATGGCCGCTTACCTGCTGTTGCGGGGGATGAAGACGCTGCACCTGCGCATCCGCCAGCAAAACGAGAACGCGCTGCGGATTGCCCGTTTTTTGGAAGCCCATCCGTTGGTGGAGCAGGTGCTCTATCCCGGTTTAGAGTCGCACCAGAATCATCATATTGCCGTTCGGCAAATGCGCGGTTTTGGTGGGGTGTTGAGTTTTGCGCCGAAGGGCGGCTTCGAAGCGGTGCGGGCGTTGCTGCCCCATTTGCGCTACGCTCACGCCGCGGCCAATTTGGGGGCGGTGGAAACGGTGGTTGGCCCGCCGGCCACCACCAGCCACGTGGAAGTGAGCCGGGAACAGCGGGCGATGATGGGGATTCCTGAGGCGCTGATCCGTTATTCCGCGGGGATTGAGGACAGCGATGATTTGATTGCTGACCTGGAACAGGCGTTGGGGCGGGTGCAATTGTAGTCTATCAGGCCAAAGGGCGAGCCATTTTTCTACGACAATCAGGTCTTGCCGCGCTTTTTCCAGAGAGATGCAATTGCGGGACGGGGTTTTGGTAATGAGCCAACCAGTGTTGGATAGCGGTCTTGATATTAGCCTTTTACCCCCGCAATCAGGGCTGGCTTTATACTTATTCAAATGAAATACTTTGGATCATCTCTTTAAAAATAGATCTCAGTTGGGCAGTATCATTTTTCTCATTAACACACATTTCTATTGTGTAGGCGTTGTTACCCTCCAAGAGATAAATATGCTGA
>JAFGNV010000079.1 GCA_016926805.1 Anaerolineae bacterium | reverse complement strand
TGGGGAATTCCTTAAGCTTTTCCACTTTGCTTGACCATATTCTTGGAGTTGCAACTCATCTTGCCAGCAAACTTTGGCGGGATTTAATAATTGGAAAAGCCTTACTACTTGATGCTGTCGATTACTCCGCAACCTGCTGAGAGGAGCACGTATTAACGTGGCAAAATCAAGATCAAAAGCGGTGACAACCACAACCAAAGAACCTCTGGCAATAATCAGGTATTTTCAGGAAACCCGGGCCGAATTACGCAAGGTGACCTGGCCAACGCGGGATGAGGCCAAAAACCTGACCATGATTATTGTGGCTGTAACGGTGGCGATGGCTATATTTTTGGGATTGTTGGATTATGTTTTTCAGGTAGTTGTGGGTGGAGTCATCCTGGGCGATATTATTTGGATCATCATTACCATTGTGTTGTTTCTTGGCGGCGTTGCGGCATTTTATTTTAACGGCCAACAGGAATAATTGATTTAGGTATGTTTGTGGCGTAGTGAGTTATGACTGAAGAACAAAAACCTGTGGCAGAAGCCACAACCGAAGATGAAAGTTCGGCCGGTAATCCACCTGAAGAAATTTCTGCCGACGTTTCTGAAGAAGAAGCTTCTGAAGAAGAAGCTGGTGTTTCAGAAGAAATCTCTGGCGAGGAAGATTTAGAGGAAGCCGAGAAACAGCCACCTTCTCGTCCTGAAGGCACAGAGTGGTATGTAATTCATAGCTATTCTGGTTATGAAAACAAGGTGCAAAAGAACTTATACCACCGCATCGAGTCGATGGATATGGAGAGCAAAATCTTCCAGGTAGTGGTGCCCACGGAGGAAGAAGTCGAATTAAGAGATGGCCAGCGACGAACGATTGAACGGCGGGTCTTTCCGGGGTATATTCTGGTTGAAATGCTTCTGGACGAAGATTCCTGGTATGTGGTCAGAAATACGCCGGGCGTAACCGGCTTTGTGGGTTCCGGTAACAAGCCAACCCCGCTGCGTCAGGATGAAGTTGATAAGATTATCAAGCGCATGGATGCGGAAGTGCCCAAGATAAAGGTCAGCTTCAAAGTTGGTCAGAAGGTGCGGATTGTTGAAGGGCCATTTGAAGACTTTATGGGCACGGTGGATGAAATTGATGTCGAACGGGCACGGGTCAAAGTGCTGGTTAACTTCTTTGGCCGTGAAACGCCGATAGAACTCGATTTTCTGCAAGTGGAACGCGTTTGATGCTTTGGGATGACGTTAACCTCATTTCCAGATTAAGTTTGGCAACCAGAAACAACTCCCCAGAAGTTGTAACATTGAGGAAGGATTCAGTATGGCTAAAAAGGTAAAAGCTATTGTTAAGCTCCAAATTCCGGCAGGCAAGGCCAATCCGGCTCCACCCGTGGGGACGGCGTTAGGCCCCCATCAAATTAACATTATGGCTTTTTGTAAAGAATACAATGCCAGAACCCAAAATATGATGGGGTCGATTATCCCAGCCGAGATTACCATTTACACAGATCAAACATTTTCTTTTATCACCAAAACTCCCCCCGTCAGTGATCTCCTGAAAAAAGCGGCGGGATTGGAAAAAGGGTCCAGTACACCCAACCGCAATAAAGTGGGTACTATTACCCGCGACCAACTGCGCGAGATTGCCGAAACCAAGATGGTAGACCTTAACGCGGTTGATGTTGAGGGCGCCGTAAAGCAAATTGAAGGTTCGGCCCGGAGCATGGGTATTTCAATTCAAGACTAAATTTTGTAAATAATTACACTGTGGGAGGGTAACAACCACCCGTTATGACCACAAGGAGGATATAGTGCCTAAACGAGGTAAAAAGTATAAAGAAGTGGTAAAATTGGTCGATTTGGACCAAAATTATTCTCCCGATGAAGCCGTTAAACTGGTTAAAGAGACATCTTACGCCAAATTTGATGCAACGGTTGAAGTCCATTTGCGGATGGGCTTAGACCCCCGCAAAGCTGACCAACAGATTCGGAGCACGGTGCAATTGCCCCACGGAACGGGTCGGCAGATGCGGGTGCTGGTTTTTGCCGAAGGTGAAGGTCGGCGACTGGCCGAAGCGGCCGGGGCAGACTACGTTGGCAGCGACGAACTTGTCCAGAAAATTCAGGGGGGCTGGTTTGAGTTTGATGTTTCGGTGGCTTCGCCCCCAATGATGTCTAAAGTTGGCCGATTGGGTAAATTGTTGGGGCCACGGGGTTTGATGCCCAGCCCCAAAGCCGGTACGGTTGTTCCCGATGAAGACCTGGGCCGGGTGGTCAGCGAATTGAAGGCCGGTCGAGTGGAATTTCGGCTAGACCGAACGGCCAATATTCATGTACCTATTGGAAAAGTGTCTTTTTCCGAAAAGCAGTTGGTCGACAACTTTTCGGCCTTGATGGAAGCCATTCAAACAGCCAAACCGGCTGCCCTGAAGGGTTCGTACATCAAGAAAGTTGCGCTCTCTGCGACCATGGGCCCGGGCATTAAGGTAGATCCCGCCCAGGCCATGCAGATGAAATTGGATTAATTTGTAGACATATTATATCCTTTTTTCCGAACCCCAGACAGCAGGTGCGTGGCGCTTAAAAGTGATTGCCTGCCGAGGTAAGGACCGAGGAATTTCAGGAAGTTGGTTCTGTGGTGTGGCCATGCCACGGGCACAGAACTTGGTAATTCTTACGTCTTTGCGTCGGTGAGCGCAAAGACGTTTTTATTTTTCAGAGAAAGGAGGTGAAATAGTTTGGCTATTTCCCGAGCAAAAAAGGAAGAACTGGTTCAACAGTATATTGAAAAATTCAAGAATAGTGAAGCCGTAATCATCACCGATTATCGAGGCCTGACCGTTGTCGATTTGCAGCAGCTTCGGACCAAAGTCCGCGAGGTTGAGGGGAGTTTTTCTGTGGTGAAGAACACCCTGATTCAGCGCGCTTTGACCGAGGTTGGTCTTCCCGTGCCCGAAGAAATGCTGGTTGGTCCCCTTGGGGTTGGTTTTTGCGGTCAAAACATCCCTGGGGTGGCTAAAGTCATCACGGATTTTGCCAAAGCAAATGAGTTGTTGACGGTTAAGGGCGGTTTAATGGGCAGCCGGATTATCGATGACGCTGCCGTTACCAGCCTGGCCAAATTGCCGCCGCTCGAAACGGTGCGCGCCCAGTTGCTGGGCCTCATCAACGCTCCGGCGTCTCAACTGGTCGGCGTGGTCAGTGGTGGCATCCGTCAACTGGTCAATGTTGTCCACGCCTATTCAGAAAAAAGTGCGGAAGCCTTGGCGGATGCGGCTTGACCATGTAGGTCTTCATGAGGCCTAAGGTGTTGTTTTTGGGTAACTCCTAACCATCCTATCTACTTATAATTATTGATGTAATTACTCAGATGTTACAACTGTGAAAAAGGAGAATTATAAAAATGGCAAACCTTGAGAAAATTGTTGAGGAACTTAGCTCTCTGACCGTGTTGGAAGCGGCTGAGTTGACCAAGATGCTGGAAGAGAAATGGGGTGTCAGCGCTGCGGCTCCGGCAGCCGTGATGGCGGCAGTACCGGGTATGGCGGCAGCGGCTGGGGAAGCAGCGGTGGAAGAGGAAAAGACGGAATTCGATGTCGTTCTGAAGGAAGTGGGCGACAAAAAGATTCAGGTTATCAAAGCTGTCCGCACCTTGCGCTCCGACTTGGGCCTGAAAGAAGCCAAAGAATTGGTCGACGGCGCTCCGGCCAAGTTACTGGAAGCCGTCAACAAGGAAATGGCCAACGAAGCCAAAGCCAAACTCGAGGCTGAAGGCGCCGTGGTTGAGATTGCCTAAAATTGTATCAATCAACCCGGGTGTTTTAAGCTATTTTAAAAAACAAGTAGCAGGTAGCCAGGATTCTGACTACCTGCTATTTTGTTCCTCGTTATCTCATCCGAGGGGCGAGATTTTTTCTATAATTTGGGCGTACTCATCGGCCAAGGCTTCAGCCTTGGTTTGAGATTCGGCTTCGGTTGTGATTCTAAAGCAAGGTTGGTCCAGATCTGGCATAATTAAGACCCAATGGTCCGGAGCAAGTTCAATCCTGACTCCGGTAACGATTCTTTGGTCTTTGCGCTCCTCAAATTTTTGGTTGATTAGACGCATAACCCCTGCTTTGGCTTCCCACACACAAGAGACCCTTCTTTCAGCAATGTAGTAAGGAGGTAAATTGTCTACGGTATCACTGAGGGTGGTCTTTTGAGTGGCCAAAAACTCCAGCATTTTGGCCAGGGTCATTAAGCCATCAACCGCGCATTGAAAATCAGGGAAAATGAAATTGCCCTGACCATCACCGGCCATAATGATATTGTCACCACTGGCCGTTTTTGCCAAGATATCACGACCAATTTCGGTGCGAATAACCCGCCCGTTATACGTTGCGGCAATTTTTTCAAACACATTTGGCAAATTAACCGGAACCGCAATCGCACTGCCGGGCGCATCTCGTAGAACCAGTTCGGTCATAGCCGCACAGGCCGTTGTGCCTTCCAGTAGAAATCCTCGATCATCAACCAAAAGGATCCTTTCTCCTCCCGGATTCAAGCGCACGCCTAACTGCATGTCGGTTGTTTTACTAATAACTTGCATTTGTTTCAGAGAAGCCTGAAACTGGGCCTGGCTCATGATTTCTCCAGATTTAGCCGTAGTGCTGCCCAGGGAAACAACACTACAATTTAACGCATCGAGGATGATGGATAATATCTCTGCCAGGGCGGTATCGGCAAAATCAACTACCAGGTGAAAACCAGCATCTTGAATAGCTCTGGTATTGAGATGCTTCAAAAAATCTCTAATGTAATGATCTCTGGCTTCCGGTACATCTTGAATGTTGCCGATGTCTTCCAAAAAAACACGTCGGAGATCTTCTCTAAAAAAAAGACGCTCAATATGCCGCTCTCGGTCTTTGCTGAGATTCAGGCCCTGATTATCAATAAATAAGATGTCAATCACCCGCTCATCAAAAGGTGAGATACGTACGTGAACACCTCCCTCGGCCCCAATTACTTTGGTATAGTAAGAAGCCACGGGAATGGGTTGCGCGCCCAAATCCCACACGTTTATCCCCGCCGAGGGTAAACCCGAGATTAGGGCTCGTTTGATCATCCGCGAACTGCGATTCATATCACGATTCATGGTGACAATAGACCCTTTGGACAGGGTTGTGCCAAACGCTGCGCCCAGCTTGGCGCTGAACTCCGGCGTCAGGTCGATATTGACCACGCCGGTTACGCCAAAGCGCCCAAACAGCAACCGCCGTCCTTGAGAGCCCCAGACAATACTGCTATTAACGGTGGTGCCGGGTTCAATTTCTTTACCCGGCCAAATTTTTACACTGGGATGAATCACTGCGCCTTCGCCCACAATGGTACCGTCACCTATCACTACGCCCTCAAAAACGGTGGCGTTAGCCTTAAGGCTGCATTGTCTCAAAACAATCGCGCCGCTGAGCTGGACCCGTTCACCAATGTAGCAATTGCGCCAGAGAATCGAGCGATCAATAATGGCTTCATTGTCGATGACGGTGTAGTCTCGGATAACTGTAGGGCCACGGATCACCGCCCCGCTTTTTATCTGTACCGAATTGCCCAAATAAATTGGCCCTTCCAAACGAACGTCTGGGGCAATATCAGTATCTCCCCCGCTCCAAATACCGTCGCCCAGATAGTGCCCTAAATCTAACCCGTCTACCTCCCCATGGAGGGCATTGGCTGTGGCCCGCATATATTCGGCAATGTTACCCACATCGCACCAGTAACCTCCGGCAACATAACCGTATAGGGGGTGGCCTTGTTCGTGTACTAGCGGGAACAGATCATTGGCAAAATCAAAAGATATATTGGGTTCAAAAAAGTCCAGGATTTTGGGTTCTAAAACATATATGCCTGTGTTGACGTAATCGGACATCACCGTTCCACGGCCAGGTTTTTCTTGAAAATTGGTGATTTGTCCCTTGTGGTTAATGTTGATAACGCCATAATCCATGGGGTCGGCCAGTCGGTAAAGCGCCAAGGTGGCCAAAGTATTAGACTTTTTGTGGTATTCGATTAGCTCCGTCAAATTTAAGTTGGTTACAGAATCACCACTAATAACCAGAAAAGTGTCATCCAGGTATGCTTGCGTGTTTTTTACACTGCCGGCCGTGCCCAGAGGGGATTCTTCAATACAGTAGCGGATGTTCATCCCAAAATTGGAGCCATCGCCAAAGTAGTCTTGGATAAACTCGGCCAGATATTGGGCCGTAATCACGGCTTCGGTAATATTATGTCGTTGCAGCAGGTCCAGAATGTGCTTCAAAACAGGTTTATTAACAATGGGAATCATCGGTTTGGGACGTTCAATTGTCAGGGGACGGAGCCTGGAGCCCTCTCCTCCGGCCAAAATGACCGCTTTCATAAAGACTCTCCATTTGAGCTGAACAACCAGAAGTTGCCTTTATCATACCATAAAGTTAACCAACGGTAAATAAAAATGGACGAGAGAATATCTAATGTGGGGTCGTCCTTTGCCACCCGCTCAAGAATTTACTATAATGGCTAAAAAATAGTTATGCTATCCGGGGTGGAGGAGAGGGACAATGAATGGTTCCTGGTTAGATAGAAACCGTCACATTATTTTTATTGGGCTTCTGGTAGCTGCTCTGGCAGGAGTGGTTACGGTTTACCTGCGGCGACCAATGCCAGACCCGATAGAGATTCTGCCACCAGCGCCGTCGGCAACACCAACGGCAACCCTGGCCCCTTTACCGACGCCCACGCCGGGGTTGGTTCGGGTGTATGTGTCTGGGGCGGTGGTAAACTCTGATGTTTACTTTCTCTCCCCCGGCAGTATTGTTAAGGATGCCATTGAGGCTGCCGGCGGTTTCACCCCCGATGCTGTTCCGGAGCGCATTAACCAGGCGCTGGAATTAAAAGACCAGCAGCAAATTCATATTCCCCGCTTGGATGAGGAAAATCCCCCACCGCCTGTCCAGGATGCGCCGACAGATAATAGAAGTATTAATCTGGATGGTAATACTACGTCCGCTACCGGCGGGCGAATCAATATCAATACGGCTACCCTTGAGCAATTAGATGCGCTTCCGGGTATTGGCCCGGCTATTGGTCAGCGTATTATTGATTACCGGGAAAAGATCGGTGGATTCGCGAGCATCGAAGATATTACCCAGGTGAGTGGTATTGGCGAAGCTACGTTTGCCAAGATAAAAGATTCAATTGCCGTTGAGTGAGACAAATTATCATAAGTTGAATCTCTCCAGGTGTCATTAAGAGGGCAATCCATGAGCAATGTTGAGAAAATCTATCTTTCCTGGAATGACGTGGATAGCCTGATTAGTCGTGATCTGGTACCCCGCCTGCAAAATATTACTTATAACGTCCTTATCGCCATTACCCGGGGGGGGATTGTTCCCGGCGGAATGATTGCCGAGCAGTTGGGGATTCAGCAGATATTGGTGGCCTCGGTAGACTTTTATGAAGACCCCGAACACAATCTTGATTGGCCGGTGTTTATGCAGTTTCCTTCGGATAGCCTGTTGCGTGGCCAGCAAGTGCTGATTGTTGATGATGTGTGGTATCGCGGTCTGGAGGTTCTGAGCGTAACGGAACGGGTTGAGCAGGCCGGCGGGCGCCCGACCTCGGTGGTGCTGCACTATAAACCCAAATATTCTCAATTTGAAGATAAAGCCCCCAATTTCTACGCTGCCCAAACCGATGATTGGATTATATACCCCTGGGAAGTTGGCCGTAATTTCCTGAAAATATAGTTTTATGACTACTTTGCCCTCTTATACGGTTCGTGAAAGTTCCAAAGCCCGGCACGTCAACCTGAGAATCACAATGGAAGGCGGGCTGGAGGTGGTTATCCCCCGGGGTTTCAATCGCCAGCACATCCCCCCCATTTTGCATAAAAAGCAAGCCTGGATTAAACGGGCTTTTAAACGCATTGCCGAGCGACGCCAACACCTGGCTGCGGCACCCACCTTGCCGGAGCAGCTTTCTCTCCTGGCCATTGGCGAAACCTGGCAGGTCGAGTATCGACCCGCTGCGACCAAACGCATCACCGTAACCGAAGCAGCCGGGCAGCGTTTGGTTTTGAGCGGCGCAGTTGACAACGTTAACCTGTGCCATACCGCTCTGCGTAAATGGGCCATCCGGAAAGCCAAACGTCATCTTGAACCCTGGCTTCGAGAAATCAGTACCGCCGAAAATCTATCCTTTACCAAACTTACCGTCCGTGGTCAGAAAACCCGCTGGGGAAGTTGCTCGGCCTGCAAGACGATTAGTTTGAATTACAAACTTCTCTTCCTGCCCCCTCATTTGGTGCGTTATGTCCTTATCCACGAGTTATGCCACACCAAACACCTGAATCATTCCACCAAGTATTGGGCTTTGGTTGGGCAGAAGTATTCTGATTACAAGCAGGCCAGAGTTGATCTGAGAGCCGCCTGGCGCTATTTGCCGGGGTGGTTGCAAGAAATGTAGTTTACATAAAAATAACCCAAATATATCCCAAACTCAATTTGGGATATATTTGGGTTATTTTCTTCTGTCTTGCCCTTTACTACCTCAGTTCGGGATAAGGGTAGATTCGCTGACATGTCACCCTGAGGGTTCCATAAGGCCGGGGCCTTATTCAACCGAAAAAAGAAATTAATGGGGGGACGCCCCCCAAGCCCCCCGGCCTACGGCGTTTTCCTTAGCAGGTTTTACTGGCCACATACACGATCCACTCCTCAGCATCATACAGGGGTAAATTATCCCAAGCTGGATAAACCTCCACCGCAGCAAACCCGGCCTGCTTCATCATGCTAACCATCGTTTCCACCACATAGGTCTGGTCGCAGAGGGTAATTTGGTCTAGTTTGCCTGTTTCCAGATGAATGAGGTGAAACCGCTCAATGGAAATTTTCTCTTCCTCGTTCCAGAATCGCTCGCCCAGGTGGAGGAATGGCCGGTTACCCCACAGACCTTTGTTATCGGTAAACCACCAGGTGTTGTGCTTTTTGTCCACCCTGTTTTGATTGAGTAACTCCACACACAGTTTGCCACCCGGTTTCAGGGCGCTGGCAATTTGAGCCAACAAAGCCCGGGCTTCCTCCCGTTTGAAAACCGCTAATTGGCCGTAAATAAACGTGGCGGCGTCAAAGTTGGCGTTGCCATAATCCATGTGCCTGACATCCTGCTGCACAAACGTACAGCGATTGGCCACGCCCTCACTTCGAGCCAGGTTTTGGGCATAAGCAATAGAGGCCGGGCCGAAATCAATTCCGGTAATCTCGCATCCCCGCCGGGCAAATTCCACCGCGTATAAACCCGGCCCGCACGTTACGTCCAACAAACGTGCGCCGGGTTGCAGACCCAACTTCTTCCACATCCAATCGATTTGCATCAGTCGTTCTTTGGTTACTCGCGTGGCCGCGCCATGCGACTCGTCCAGATGCTCGCGCAGCATCCGTTTGGAAAAGTCCGGGTCATCCCAGGGCAGATTGCCGCCCATGGCCCAGGGTTCAGGCGAGTCAGGCCGGTTGTATATTTTCCAAAGCGCTTCAGTTAGGGATTGATTTAGTTTGTCGGTCATTTTTGCTCTACTTTCTGAGATAAATAAAACTCATCATACCACAAATCATCCTGTCTACAAAGGTAGTGAAATATTTCCTATTGACCCATTCAAGGGAATGTAATAAGCTTTTAATTGGTAGAAAATGCCTACATCAAATTGGTATGAAATGCCTAACATCAAGAGTTTCCACCAACCAGAACTAGAATTTTACCAAGGGGAATAAATGAACTTAATCGGGACGACCATTGGCCAGTACCAGATTATCGACGAAATTGGACAAGGAGGTATGGCCACAGTTTACAAGGCGCGCCAAACCAGTCTGGACCGCTATGTGGCCGTTAAGGTCTTGAAGGCAGACCTAGCCAAGGCCAAAGGTTTTGTGGCCCGTTTTGAACGCGAAGCCAGAACCATTGCCCGCCTGCGCCATCGTAACATTCTCACCATTTTTGATTACGGGCACGAAGGCGACCTGTTTTACCTGGTGATGGAATATGTCGGCGCGGGCACGCTCAAAGAGCGCCTCGGCTGGCCGCAAGACCTGAATTATGCCGTCAATATTGTTTCCCAGGTGGGTAATGCCCTCTCTCATGCCCACAAACTGGGCATGATTCACCGCGATGTGAAACCGGGCAACATCTTGCTGGTAGAAGAAGACTGGCCGTTGTTATCCGATTTTGGCCTGGCCAAGATGGTGCAGGATAGCCTGCAACTGACCATGAGCGGGGCCAGTGTCGGCACGCCGCAATACATGTCGCCGGAACAGGCCCAAAGTTTCCCGGTCGACCAGCGCAGCGACATTTATTCCCTGGGCGTGGTGCTGTATGAAACGGTTACCGGCCAGCCCCCTTTTGGCCTCGATAGCCCAATGGCCGTTATCCTCCGGCATATCAGCGACCCCGTAACCCCACCCCACAATTATCGTTCCGATTTACCTGATCAACTCGAACGGGTCATTCTCAAAGCCCTGGCCAAAGATCCGGCCAAACGCTACCAGCGGATGGAGGATTTTATGGCTGATTTACATAAGGCTGCGAATGTCAGCTTGATTCACCGGGGAGTAATTAGCGCCCCCAGAGAGTCGACCCCACCGTTGGAGCCGGACTCTATTCCCAAGATAACCTCCCGCCCGCCGCGTCGGAAAAAGTTGCCGTGGGCCAGATATACCATCCGGTTATTGTTATTGTTGGCTATGGTGTTGACCCTCTGGCTTTACAAAGATTCACTTGTTCCTTTGACAACTCATTTGAATCAGGCTCTGGCCGATTTCTCGACCGACCTGGCGGTGCTGGTCTCGACCCCGCCGCCATCCAGCCCCCTGACGACGCCAACCCCACCGACGGAAACGGCCTCTGAGGCAGTCATCGCTATTTCGGCCGAGACAACGGTGGGGCCAACCCCGACGTCCACCAGGATTGCGCCTACCGCCACGCCTCTGCCCGAACCAACGGCTTCGCCCGAGCCGACGGCTTCCCCCAAACCAACGGCTTCGCCCAAACCAACGGCTTCGCCCAAACCAGCGGCGACCCCAACAGCGCCACCTGAAATAAGTACCCGAATCTGGGCGGCCGACGGCGCTGAAATGGTCTTTATCCCTGCCGGAGAATTTACCATGGGTAGCGATACGCTGGGCGATGACGAACGGCCTGTTCACCCTGTTTATCTTGATGATTTTTGGCTGGACCGCTATGAGGTGACCAATGAGCTTTTTGCCCGTTTTGTGGCCGACACCGGCTATCAAACCGATGCTGAAAAAGCCGGTTGGGGATGGGTGCATGTCGACTCGGATTGGGAAGAGGTCAGCGGGGCAGATTGGCAGCATCCGCGCGGGCCAAACAGCAGCATCGATGATAAGTTAGATCATCCGGTGGTGTTGGTGAGTTGGAACGACGCCGATGCTTACTGTCAATGGGCCGGGAAACAGTTGCCCACCGAGGCCCAATGGGAGAAAGCCGCTCGCGGTCCGGCCTCAGACGCGGAACGTAACTATGCCTGGGGAGACGAGTTCGATCCGACCAGGGCCAACACCAACGAGTCTCGCCTGAACGACACCACGCCGGTGGGTAGTTTCTCGCCGCAGGGCGACAGCCCCTATGGTGGCGCGGATATGACCGGCAACGTTTGGGAGTGGGTGGCCGATTGGTACGGCGACGATTATTATGGCCACTCCCCGCCGCGTAACCCGCCCGGCCCGGTCACCGGCTCGTTCAAAGTATTGCGGGGAGGTTCGTGGCTTTTTGACGAACTCTATGCTCGGACCGCTTTCCGTTACAATGTGAACCCCGACTACACTTACGATTTTACGGGATTTCGTTGCAGTAGCCAGTAATCTAACTCTGAACTTTAACATCGATAAGACCCAGGAGGAACTATAAAAATGTACTCACTATTTCGACCGAAAACAGCCATCATAATGGTGACTCTATTCCTGATGAGCGCCCTATTTCCGTTACCTGCCTTTGGCCAGGACCAGAGTGAAACCCGGCAGCAGCGAGAAGTACCAAGTCTGGATGTCATCATCCTGGTAGATGAGTCCGAAACCATGTGGAATAAAACCGACACCGAAGGAGTACGGGTCAACACGGTAAATTATTTTATCGACCTGCTCGCGTCGGAAAAATCCGGGGCCGAACACCGGCTGGGGATTGTTGCCTTTGGCACCAAACCCCGGCTTATCCCTCTGGTTTCGCTTGACGACCCGGCCGCCGCCCAGACCTTAAAAGAGCAGTTTGCGGCCATGCACCAGACGATTGAGCCGATTCACGACCAGCAGTACACCGACATCAACCAGGCTCTACAAGCTGCCCTGGACCTGATTGGTCAGAACAGCGACCCCTTGCGCAAAACCGCCGTTATCCTTATCTCCGATGGCCAGCCCACCAATCCTCAGGTGAGTGAGAAAAAGGGCCAAGAAACGGTGAAGGCTTATTTGGAAGAAACGCGGCGCCTCCTGGAACAGTTGCAGGCATATTCGTATACGGGTGAGTTGTGTTCCACCCCCGGAGGCGCGCCACTTTATATGGTTGGCATGGGGGTGGATAAATTGCAAGAGTCATCCAGCCCCGAGTTTATTGAACTTTATCGAGAATTTTGGCGGGAGAGCGTTGCCGATGCCGGGGGATATTACAAAGAAGCCGAGAAAATACAAGAGATGCAGGGGATCGGCACCTATATCTTTTCGGAGTTGTTGTGTACCCCGGCCACGCCCTCGCAGGTGGTGCGGTCTGCTCAGGTGCTGGAATACCAGGTGTATGAAAACTATTATCAGATTTATTTTACCATCTCAGGCAAGGAAAATCCTGAACTGGAAGCCAGGGTCTATCGACCTCGAGCCGATGGAAGCCCGGGCGATACGCCGCTTGAGCGGGATGAAGAAGGCGTCAGTTGGCGAGGTGGTGCCGATTATGAAATGTGGGGGGTTAGATTTGCAGAACCCTGGGCCGGTATCTGGCGGGTAGCCCTGGCTGGTGAGGGTCGGGCCGAGTTTAGCTACGTCTTCTTTCCCAATGTAACCATCAATCTAACTGAGCCTAATGGCAGTTTTGCGCCGGTAGATAAGCCGCTTACCATCCGGGCCGAAATTGTCGATGAAAATGGTCAGGTGGTTGATATACCGCTCAAAGATTTTCAGGTAGAGGTAGAGGGCGAAGAATTCAGAAAACAATTTGCCCTGGAAAAAGAAGGCAATACCTATCTGGTTCAGCTCGAACCTTTGGGGCAACTGGGCGAGTACTCGTTGATTCTGAATGCGTTGTTGCCGGATGGTACGCCGCTTTACGAACACAAATGGATAACGCTTATTTCCGCTCCGTGGGTGGAAGTGATGGAACCCAATCCGGCTGCATCGTTTACCCCGGCCGAGGAGATTCCCGTGGAAGCCGGGGTGCATCTGGCTGGTGGCATTTCTTTTGAATCCACTCAGCTCTTGGCTACCTTGTTGAAAGATAATATTCCTTCCCGAACAATTGAGCTAAGCCGGGGCCAAACGCTCAACCAGGGCGAAGAAGAGGTGGTGACGTACACCGGCGCCTTTCCGCCGGTTGAGGAAAGCGGTGATTACAAAGTTCAGGTTAAACTGATGGCTATTTTGCCCGGTGGACGCGTGTTTGATCACGAGACCTCACCTTTTTCTCTATCGATTGAGGCGCCGCCAACGGCCACTCCAATACCCATCCCCACCCCCGAACCGACGTCTACTCCCACCCCTGCCCCCACCGCTACGCCCAGCCCTGTGCCGACAGATACCCCCACGCCTGTACCCCCAACCCCCACACCGACACCCACGCCCACGCCGGTTCCGTTTTTGGCTTCGGTGACCGGCTCCCCTTGGTGCTTTCCCCTTGGTCTGGTGTTGCTCCTGCTGCTTCTATTGGCTCTGCTGGGGGGGTGGTGGCGCAGACGGCGCCAGGGTGACGTACCCGAAAAAATTAAATTATTGGCCAAGTTGATGCACTCGCGGCGAGAAAGCGGCGAGTCGCCCTATGTGCTGGTGCTGGGTAGCGGACCGGCGGTCAGCCTGGGCAGCGAGTCGATGCAGCACGTGGTTCAAGCGATTGCGGGCACCGAAGACTTGGAGAAGTATTACAAAACCCTGGATAGTCTCAGCGCCATGGAGCGGTATGTAATTTTGAAAAAATACTTTACCGAAGCCGGGCTGTCGTCTGGTTACCGGCACCTGGCCGAGTTGGTTAAAGAAGGTTATTTTAACACCATCCTCACCACCAATCTTGACCCCTTTGTGGAGAATGCCTTGGTTGATAAAGAAATCGAAACCGAAATGCTTGTCTGTGGCGAGCAGAACGGAGCAGAGACGATGGATTTACCCGCCAATGGACGAAGCCAGATTAAAGTGATCAAACTGCACGGCGATGTCGAGGCTCGCTCTTTTGCCTTTACCCCCAGTGAGATCACGGTTTTTGGCGGCGATAGCGAGCGTATTTTGCGCCATTACCTCAGCCGCGATGTGATCATCATCGGCCACGGCCCGCGCGATTACGACATCAACCGGGCCATCGAGCGCGAGGGCGGTTCGATCTGGTACGTCGGGCAAAGCCCGCCCTCAACGGATGATCCTGTTTACCACGCCATGCGCGCCCGCCGCACCCAGGCCAACGTGATTACCGGCGAGCACGGCTGGTTTGATCACTTCATTGACACGTTGTCTGAGGAGTTGAAGCGCAAGAAAATCTGAGAATACATCCTTCCCATCCTAAATTTGTTTCCTGACGTTGCTAAATTTGGAATAACGAATATACTTTACATAATACTCCATCTCATCTGGGAGGGATCGGGATGGAAGGGGCTGAGTTATATCCGCAACTGAATTTTGAAGCCGCGCTTGTTTTTCTGGCGGCGCTTCTGGTAGGGGTTTTTATTGCGTTTACCCCCATGTTCTATCCTTTTGATAAGCTTTTCACTACAATTCACGAGTTGGGACACTTACTTGCTACCAAACTTACCGGGGGTGAAGTCAAAGGGTTGTGGGTACATTTCAAAGCGAAAAACAACAGTGAATTGGGGGCGACATTGCGAGAAGGTGGGGATGACAAAACCATCATCTCCGCAGGATATATGGGTACTGCCCTTTTTACTACAATCCTGATTTTGATGAGCGGATTACCGTATGTTGCGCCCTATACCATAAGTTTTAGGCTCATGTGTCAGAAGTGTGCAACGTAACGAGAGCAGCGATAAAGCTGGGAGAGATGCGTTTGTGATTTCGACGAAATTCG